>NZ_JBFAJO010000037.1:0-91905 GCF_040655255.1 Kitasatospora sp. NPDC050463 | reverse complement strand
GGCCCCCACTCCCCCCCCCCCACCCCCCGACCGCGTTTGGGGCGCCCCCGAGCAGATCGCTCGGGGGCGCCCCTCTCGCGTACGCGCTGTCGGTGGGCCTTGGGCCGTCGGCCGTGGGCGGCGGGCTGTGAGCCCCGGGCCGCGTCAGCCGGTGAGTGCGGCCTTGACCGCGGCGGCCACCCGGCCGCCCTCGGCCAGACCGTCCACCTTCGGCTTCACCAGCTTCATCACGGCGCCCATGCCCTGCGGACCGGTCGCACCGCTCTCGGCGACGGCGGCGGCCACGATCGCCGCCAGTTCCTCGTCGGAGAGCTGCTTGGGCAGGTACCCCGCCAGCAGCTCGCCCTCGGAACGCTCCCGGGCAGCCTGCGCCGTCCGGCCGGCGGCGTCGAACGCCTCGGCCGCCTCCCGGCGCTTCTTCGCCTCGCGAGCCAGCACCTTCAGCACCTCGGCGTCCGAAAGCTCCCGCTTCGCCTTGCCGGCGACCTCCTCGCTGGTGATGGCGGAGAGCGTCAGCCGGATGGTGGCCGAGCGGAGCTCGTCCCGATCCCTGATGGCGGCCGTGAGGTCCTCGTGCAACTGCTCCTTGAGCGTGGTCATGGCCCAGAGTCTCCCACCTGCGGCGTTCGACTGCCCGGCATTAACGGCGCCTGTGCGCGCAGCGGCCACCGGTGGGCTTTCGCAGCACCATCGTAACTTCTTATAGTGGTTACATGACTGACGAGCGGACGACCGGGCCGGTTCCGCACTCTCCCGGGGGCGCGCGCCACCTCTTCGACCCCGGCGCGCTCTGCCTGGAACTGCTCACCACCGGCGGACCGGGTCCCTACGACGCACGGTACGACGTACTGCACGCCCCGGAGGACCTCACCCGGTGGCTGGGGCAGTCACGGCTGGAGCTGCCCGCCGGTGGCATCCGCATCCACACGGAGCAGCTGGCCTCCGCACGGACCCTGCGGGATGCGCTCCGGCGCCTCGCAGTGGCCCGGGCGCGCGGCGAAGCGGGGTCGGCGGCCGACTACGCCGTGCTCAACCGCGCTGCCGCCCATCCACCGCTGGTCCCGCAGATCGGACCGGACGGCACACCGGCCACCCCGCTGCCGGCCGACGGCGACCAGCTCGTCTCGACCCTCGCCCGCGACGCCATCGCCCTGTTCACCGGCCCCTTCGCGGACCGGGTCCGGGAATGCGGCGCGCACGACTGCCACCTGATCTTCGTCGACACCTCACGGCCGGGCCGACGGCGCTGGTGCTCGATGGAACGCTGCGGCAACCTGCACAAGGTCCGCGCCCTGCGGGCCCGACGCGGCCGGGCCGACGCGGAGAGCCCGGCCGGGCCCGCCGACCGGGTCGGGCCTGCCACCGGACCCGTATGACATCGACCACCCGGGTGACACCGAGCAGAGGAACGATCCGGATGAGCGAGGAACACGCCCTCGGACTCACCTAGGACGCCGGCTTCAAGATCGGCGCCTCCCAGCCCCTGCCCCACCCCCGTAGGCCACCCCCGTGCAGATGACGGTGACACCCGGTGGCGCCGAGCGCGCCCCGCACCGAGGGCAGATGGCCCACAGCAGCGTGTCCCCACGCACCCACCGGACGTTCACCGGCTGATCCACCGTCTGAGAGCATGGAGCGATGCGACCGCTGTACTCCGTCCCCCTCGGAATCGCCGCCACCGGCGCCGCCTGCCTCGCCTACTCCGCCGGGTACGAGGTCCGTTCCTTCCGGCTCCGCCGGGTCGAGGTCCCCGTCCTGCCCAAGGGCGCCCGCCCCCTCCGGGTGCTCCAGGTCTCGGACATCCACATGGTGAGCGGCCAGGGCAAGAAGCAGCGCTGGCTGCAGAGCCTCGCCGGGCTCCGCCCCGACCTGGTGGTCAACACCGGCGACAATCTCTCCGACCCGCTCGGCGTCCCCGCCACACTCGACGCGCTCGGTCCGCTGATGGACTTCCCCGGCGTCTACGTCTTCGGGTCGAACGACTACTACGGCCCCGCCCGCAAGAACCCGGCCCGCTACCTCCAGGCCATGCGCAGCGGCGTCCACGGGATGAACAACCCCGACGGCAGCGCGCGGCGCGGCATCAGCGGTGCCGTGCACAACCCGTGGGAGAAGCTGCGTGACGGCTTCGACGCGGCCGGCTGGCTCGACCTCACCAACACCCGCGGCCGGCTCAACATCGGCGGCCTCGACCTCGAATTCACCGGCCTGGACGACCCGCACATCCGCCGCGACCGCTACAGCGAGGTCACCGGCGGCCCGTCCGCCGACGCCGACCTCTCGCTCGCCGTCGTGCACGCGCCCTACCTGCGCGTCCTGGACGCCTTCACCGCCGACCGCTACCCGCTGATCCTGGCCGGCCACACCCACGGCGGCCAGCTCTGCGTCCCCTTCTACGGCGCCCTGGTCACCAACTGCGACATCGACTCCAAGCGGGTCAAGGGCCTCTCCACCCACCAGGCGGGCGGCCGTCGCGCCTTCCTCCACGTGTCGGCCGGCTGCGGCACCAACCGCTACACCCCGGTCCGCTTCGCCTGCCCTCCCGAGGCCACCCTCCTCACCCTCACCCCCTCCCGCTGACCTGCGGCGGAGGCCCGCCGGGAATCGGATTTCGTCTCTCGGCAAGCGTCCGGTAGAGTTCTACTCGTTGCGAAGGAGACGGAGCAACAAACCGCAGGACCGGGGTGTGGCGCAGCTTGGTAGCGCGCTTCGTTCGGGACGAAGAGGCCGTGGGTTCAAATCCCGCCACCCCGACCCAGTGCAGAGGCTCTGCCGGAGAAATCCGGCAGAGCCTCTGTCGTTGTGCGTGTCTAACTGAGTGACTAAGCCTCAGGGCCTTGGGAGAACAGGTCGTCCATGACTGTCGCCCCGGTCTGGATCACCGGGCGGATCTGATGGCGGTAGACCTCTTCGGTGACCGCCGTACTGGAGTGGCCGACCAGTCGGGAGATCTCTTCCAGGGGTACGCCGCTGTCCGAGAGCAGGGACACGAAGCTGTGTCGTAGCTCACGAGGGGTCCAGTCGGCGGCGTTGATCCCTTCGGCCTTGCCGATGGCGGTTCGGAAGGCCCGGCGAACGTGGGACGGATCCAGCTCGGTGCCCACGGCCGAGTGGAAGACCAGGTTGCTCTCCTCCCACTTGTCGCCGGCGGCGAGCCGGTCCCAGCCTTGATCCACCCAGTGATCCCAGAGGGCTTCGACGCAGCGGGCCGGTAGCGCGATGGTGCGGCGGGACTTCCGGGTCTTGGTGTCGCCGGATGCGCGGACCGAGCGCCACACGGCGATGTGCGGCGGGACCGGCGGGCTGACGACGGGACGCCCCTTGAGGAAGACGTGATCCCAGGTGAGCGCGCGCAACTCCTCCGTCCGGGCACCGGTGAGGAGCGAAACGACGATGTAGGCGTGCATGGAGCTCTTCTCCGCCGCTTTCAGTACCGCCTCCGCCTGAGCGAATGTCAGCGACTTCGACGGCCGGCCCGGTTGCCCGGTGGGGACGGAGCAGAGTTCGACGACGTTGCGCTTGACCTTGTCCCGGGCCATGGCGCGCTTGACGGCCCGGTTCAGGCAGGAGTGGAGGCCTTGGAGCGTGCGGGTGCTGAGAGTCTTCGCCTTGTCCGCGAGCCAGCGATCCACGTCCTCCGCGCTGAGGTCCCGTAGCTTGCGAGCGCCGAGAGCCGGGATCGCGTGAGTAAGACAGAGGACCTTGCAGGTCTCCACGGTCTTCTCGTCCCGGCCGGCGAGGCCGAAGGCAAGCCAGTCGTTCACCGCGTTCGCCACCGTGTAGTTCGTGGGCGCGATGGCCAAGCCGTCCTCGAAGTCCCTCAGGACCTCCTTCAGCTTGTTCTTCGCCTCGGTCTTGGTCTTGCCGCTGCCGCGCTTGGTGATGCGCTTGCCGCTCGGGTCGAACCCGAGGTTGGCCGTCGCGATCCAGCGCTGTCGCTTCTCGTCCCAGTGAAGGCCGCCGTCTCCCCTACTACGACGCTTGGTCAACGCCGCCCCCTCGCCTCGCGCTCCAGCAGCGCGACATAGTCGGCGATGGCCGAGGCGGGGATGAGGCGCGAACGGCCCTCGGTGACGGTCCGGAGGCGGCCGGCACGGATGAGGTCGTAGATCACGGTCCGGCTCAGGTTCAGCACCTCCACCGCGTCCGCCACCCGGTAGAGGGCGGGTCTGGTCATCACGTCAGCCACGGGTCGGTTCTCCTTCCGTGCCGGGGGCGGGTTGGATGGCGGCGGCGAGCCACTGTTCGCCACGAGTGAGGCCGTGGCCGGCGAAGACCCAGTGGGCGAGGACGAGCGTGGTCTCCTCGGTGGCGAGAGCGTCGGGGCCATGGAGGCGTTCTAGCGTCTGAGCGCGGCGCCAGGCCGTTCGGGCGTCGCGGAGTGCGCCGAGGGTGGTGGAGTACTTGCGGGTCTTCGTGGAGAAGTGGCCGCGGAAGCCGAGCATGTGCGCCCAGGCGCGGAGCCGGAGACCGGCCAGGTCGGGGCGGGCACCGAGGTTCCAGCAGGTTCGGATGAGCCGGCGGGCGTGTTCGGGGATGTCGTACTGGGCGATCTCGGCAAGCAGGCGCACGGGGCGGTCCAGGGTGCCGGTCGCGGTTTCGGCGCCCTTGGTGGCGTACTTGGCGATGTAGGCGGCGACGGCCCGTTCGGTGATCGGGACGGGCCCTGCGAAGTCGGCGTTGCGGATCGTGCGGATGTCGAGCTGCCTGCCGAAGGCGAACCGGTGCTCGCGGCCGTCGACCAGCGGGCCGGGGATCTCGGTCCGGTCGGCGGCGGCGCGGATTGCGTCGGTCAGCAGCTCGGCGGAGGCCCAAACCGGCGGACGCTCGTTGCCACCCTCGGGGCCGTCGAGGCGGATGACCGCGTGGAAGTGGATCGCGCCGCGCTTCTGGTACTCGGCGACCTTGCCGAACGAGATGCGGGCGAAGTCCCGGAACTCCCGCTGCGTCAGTCCGGCCCGCTTGGCGACTTCCCGGCGGAGGTGGATCGAGAAGCGGGCCCAGAGCTTGCCCGCGTGCGCGTTCCACAGGACGGCACCCTCGTAGTCGTACGTCTCCGGGGTGAGCGGCGATCCGAGGGCCGGATCATCGGCTGCGTGGGCGGTGCCGCAGCGGCAGCGGCCGGCGGAGGGCCGGTTGTGGACCGGGCCGAAGCCAGGGGCGGTGAAGGTGGCGAAGACCCGGGGGTGGGTGGCAACCGTCTCGGGAGTGCCCTTGCCGCCGACGAGTCCGGCGGTGATCAGGTGGTACGTGTCGCGGCGATACGTTTCGGCACAGGACGGGCAGCGAGTGACGCGGCGGTTGCCGCAGCGTACGAGCAGGTTCCCGACAGGCAACTCGGTGGACTCCAGGTGGTGAAGTACCTGCCCGGTTGCTTCGTTGATCTCGGTGCGCCAGCCGGCGAGCCGGATTGGCGAGGTGCAGCCGGCGAGTCCGGAGAGCTGTCGCATGAGGGCGGGCATGCTGCCGAGGCTGGCCAAACCGAGGAGATCGGCCACCGGCGGAGCGATTGTGGTGGTCATCAGGCAGCCACCGCCAGCGGAAAGCGAGCCGGTTCCAGAACGGAGCGCAGGACAGCGGTGGCCAGGCCGGGTGGGACGGCGTTGCCGATCTGCTCGAATTGCTTGGTCCGTGAGCCGGTCCATGGGTACTGGGCAGAGAAGTCCTGAAGGACGGACGCCTCGGCGATGCTCAGCCGACGGACTGGGGTGCCGTCGTCGTCGTGCCAGGCCACGTGGTTGAGCGAGTGGCCGAACAGCAGGGTCGGGGCAGGGGCGTCGATCGGCCGACGGGTGGCGGAGGGGCGGTTGCCAACGCGAAGGCTCCAGGAGCGGGATCGACCGGTGAGGGCCCAGGCGGGACCGGTGGTCGCGAAACGGTTGCCACCGGTGTGGTGCTCGCCCCGGGTGACCACATCGCCGGCCGGCAGGGTGAGGGAGTCTGCCATGGTGACCCAGGCAGCGCGGCCGGGGCCGAACAAGCTCTCGGGTTCCGGGATTCTGGCGTGGGTGGACTCCGGTGGTGCGACCTGCTTGGCGGTGGAGGCGAGGAGAAAGGCACGACGGCGTGTCTGCGGTATGCCGTGATCGGCGGCGTTGAGGACACCGACCCAGGTCGAATAACCGAGGCTGCGCAGGATTCGGGCGGTGTGGTCGAAGAGGGGTTCCACCGCGGGGACTTCCTCCAGGGCGACCCAGTCGGGGCGAGTGGCCAGGGCGAAGCGCAGAGGCTCGACCACCAGGAGCGAGCGATGGTCGGAGCAGGCACCCTGGAGGATGCTTCGGGTGTCGTGGCCGGCAGCGAGGTCATCGAGGGCCTGGTGGCAGAGCGCGATGTCGTCGGTTCCGGCGCGCAGTCCGGCGGTGCTGAAGGTCTGGCAGGGCGGTGAGGCGATCAAGCCGGAGACCTTCCCGGCGAGCGGGGCGGTCGGGTAGGCGGCGACGTCGGTGCGGATGGTGCGGTGGCCGGCGGCGACGCGGGTGGCGCAGGCGGCGGCGTCGATCTCAAAGCCGGTGTCGGTGTGGCCAAGTCGGCGCAGTCCCTCGGACCAGCCACCAGGGCCGGCAAACAGGTCAATGATGTGGCGGTTCAAGACGGTTCCTCCCTCCGGTGGGGAGGCCCCGGGACGGACCGAGCGTCACCAGTCCCGGGGCCGAGTGGGTCAGGACTGGTCAGCGGGCTTCTGGTGCTGCTCGGTCCATTCCTCGGCGCACACCTTGTGGACGGGCTTGCCACGGTCGGAGCGGAGGTTGGTGGGCTTGTCGCAGACGCCGCAGGGGGCGGGCTTCGGTGACCAGTGGCGGGCGTCGCGCCAGTCGAGGAGGGCCATGTCAGACGGCCTTCGCGACCAGGGCCAGCGGGCGGGCGACGGTGCCGGCGCCGTGGCAGGTCGGGCAGGTGACTGGGACGGTGGCGCGGGAGCCGTCGCGGAGGCGCGCGCCCGTGGCGATGTGCGCCGTGGCGTGACCCGAGCAGTCCGGGCAGATCCGGGTCGGGGTGTGGCTGTGCTGGGGCATGATGGTGCTCTCCTTCGTGGGCTTCGGTTCGGGAAGGGGTTGCGGCCTCGGGGCGGCGGGATGCTTGGCGGCGTGTTGCCGCCCCGGGGCTGGTCTTGAGGTCAGCGGCGGCGAGAGGTACGGCCGTCGCGCTTGTGCGCGTACATGTCCCGGTCGGCGGCGGCGAGCGCATCCGTGAGCGAGACGACCGGCAGCTCCGCGACGGGGCAGATGCCCACGGAGGCGGCGGCCGGGAGCAGGAAGCCCGCGTAGGCGACCGGTTGGTGGAGGGCCGCGAGCAGACCGGGCAGCCGGCCGGAGCCGTCCAGGACGACGGCGGCGAACTCGTCCCCGCCGAGGCGCGCGGCGATGCCGGAGCGGCCGACCCAGGTGGCGAGGCGTTCGGCGGTGGCGGTGAGTACCGCGTCGCCGGCGGCGTGGCCGTGGGTGTCGTTGGTGACCTTGAAGTCGTCCAGGTCGATCAGCAGCACCGAGGCGCGGTCCGGGCAGTGCAGGGTCAGCCGGTGGGCGCGGGCGGTGAAGCCCTCGCGGGTGTGGAGCCCGGTGAGCGGGTCGCGGCGGGCGGTGGCCAGGCGGCGGTTCAGCCAGGCGCTGTGGGTGGTCCATCCGATCAGCGGTGCACCGGCGGCAAAGATCGTGGGCAGATCCATGAGCGGTCCTTCGTGATGGGTCGTGGAGGGTTGCGAGCTCCGGGGCGGCGGGATGCTGGCGGCGTGTTGGCCGTCCCCGGGGAGGTCAGAGGCCGAGCAACAGAGCGCGGGCGGCGGCGCGGTCGAGCAGGTGGTGGATGTCGGCCTGCCGGGTGGTGGGCCGGTCATTGAACTCGTCCGGGGAGCGCACGGGGCGACCGGTGGCGTGCAGGACCTCCATGAGCTGAACCCGGGCGGTCTGGACGGTGGTCGGGGTGCCGTAGCCGTGGACGAGGACGGCGGTCTGCGCACCGAGGAGGCAGACCCGGCCGGCGGAGTCCCACATGGCGCCCTGCACCCAACCGGCGGCGGTGATGTACCGGGAGACGAGCCGCAGGTGGTCGCTGGCAGTCACCAGGACCGGACGAGCAGGGCGCCGGGTGAGGCGGTCGAGCAGGGTGAGCTGCGGAAGCGGGTACCCGGCGTTCCAAGGCTGGACCGTGGAGCCGAGGGGTGAGATGTACGGTGCCGGGAGCTGGACCGGGGCGGGCAGCGTGGCCAAGTACGCCTCGATCTCAGCGGCCAGGCCGGAGCCGTCGACCGTGACCAGCGGAGGCAGGTTCAGAAGCGTGATGTTCATGCGGAACTCTCCGATCTGGTCGGCTACTTGGCGCCGGTCTTGTTGATGACCTCGACACCGTCGCGGGTGGTCTTGTCGATCAGCGGGCCGGCCGAGGAGCTGGCGAGGTAGAAGCCGAGGAGGACGAGCGCGGCGACGGCCCACCAGCGCAGGCGGAGATTCCGCACGATGAACCAGGCGACGAGCGCGAGCACCGGGAGGAGGGGCAGCGAGATGTTCATCAGGCCGTTCCTTCAGACGAGTTCGGCGACGAGGGCCGAGGCGAGCGGATCTTTGATACCGAGCCGGATACGGAGCGTCGCGGCGTCGATCGGGTTGCCGGTACGGATGCGGTGGTCGTCGGCGACCTTCCGGGCGTGGTCGAGGAGGAAGGACGGGACGGTCGGGACCGCAGCGGGAGCCGGCTCCGGAGTCGGCTCCGGCACGGGAATTGGGGCGAGCTCCGGAACGGGCGGTGAAGGGAGCACTTGGATCGGCTCGGTCACCGGCTCGGCGGCCGGGGAGTAGAGCGGCGGCAGCTCCTCGGCCTCGGGGGCGTCCTGCTCCGGTTCAACCGGCTCGGCGTCGTCAGGCGTTGGCACGGCGGTCGAGTGGGCCAGCAGGGTCCCGCCCAGGAACGCGGCAGCGGGCCAGCCTGCGACGAGCACGCGGAGCCAGGCCGGGGCATTGCCAAGGTCGAGCAGTCCGGCGGTGCCGATGTTGGCGCCGAGAGAAGCGGCCAGGGCGATGACGAACCAGCACCAGGCGAGCCGGACCGAGGCCCCTGACCGCAGCCGGCGCCAGGCGGCGACGAGCAGCAGGTCGACGGACACCGGGTAGGCCCAGGACTTCCAGCCGGCCTGACCGGCGGACTCGGCGAGGTCGTGCAGGTGGGCGAAGGACAGCGCGGCAGCGATCACCGCTTGCGCCAGGACGGCGTCCAGCTTGGGGAGTCGGCGCATGTCGGATCACCTCCAGTTCGGTGGGTTGGAGACCGGGCGAGCCGGCGGTCGGCCGCCCGGACTCTGCGAGTGGGTGCTACCGGGTGCGGGTCGTCCGGCGGGACGCAGTGATGTAGACGCGGCGCTGGCCGGGGTCCCGGGCGGGGTACTCCTTGACGTCGTGCACCGTCCAGAAGCGGCAGAGGTCGGCGACCACAGCGGCCACGGAGTCGATGTCGCAGGTCACACGAATTCGGATCACTGGTTCACCTCCAGAGCGACCCCGGTGCCGAGGCAGTCGAGGCACGTGGCTTCCTGCTCGGCGAGCCGGCGGCGGTGCGGGCCACGACCGGTGTAGACGACCTCGGTGATCTGGCCGGTGCCCTCGCAGGGCTGGCAGGGCACGGGCTTGGGCGCCGTCGGGCGCTTGCGGGCGGCCACGGGGGTCACCGGTTCACGCGCTGGGCGCGGTCGGCGGCGACACGAGCGTCACGGGCCACCTCGGCGGCGTCGCGGTCGCCCGGGTTGGCCTTGGCGATGCGCTCCAACAGGTCAGCCTTCTCGGCCAGCAGCGGACCGGGGTGGGCGCCGCTCTTGGCGTTGGCCTTGAGCCGGCCGATGAAGGCGCCGATCTCGGCGATGGAGGGTTTGCGGGACACGGGCGTTCTCCTTCAGTTCGAGGCATGGCGGGGGTAGGGACTTGGCGCGAGGCGGTCCTGCCGACCGTGTGTGGGGAGCTACTCGGTTGCCGGGACCGGTGCGATGACCGGCGGCGCCGAGGGCATCGGCGGGATGTCCACCGGAGCGGCAGGCAGTGCGACCTGCGGGCGGAAGGCCGCGAGGCGCGGCAGGTTCGGCACGAGGTGAACGAAGTTCGCGCAGCGGTCAGCGACTTCGGAGAGCGAGCGGTACGGAGTGCGGATCTCGGACCAGCGGCCCGAGGTGTCGCCGGCGACAGCCACCCCGGGCATGTCGGGGCTGATCCGGGTAGCGGCGAGCATGGCGGTCTCGGAGATGTCGCCGAGGCCCATGCGGGCGGTCTCCAGGTCGTTGACCCGGTGGACAGTGCGGCCGGTGAGCTGGGAACGGAGCAGCGTCGCGCCCTTGCCCAACTCCGAGCCGAAGCGCTGGCCCGAGATCTCCAGGTAGATGCCTGCGGCGCGGGCGAGTTGGGCGAGCCGAATGAGCGCGATGACGATCTGGTTCCGACGTTCCTCGTCGGCCTTGCCGGCGGCGAGGAAGAGTTCGGCGATCTCGTCCACCAGGACCACGATGGGCACCGGCCGGACCTTGGCGGGCAGGCCCCAGATGTCGGCGGTCACGTCCTCAGCAGCCACCGAGCCGGGAACGCCCTGATGGGCGCGGATCAGGTCGTAGCGGTCGTCCATCTCGACCAGCAGAGCCAGCAGCAGTCCGAGCGCTTCGCCCGGATCGGTGGCCAGGGCGGACAGCCGCGGGGCGAAGGGGCGCTGTTCCACGCCGCGCTTGCAGTCGATGCCCACCAGGGCAACCGGCTGAGCGGCCAGGCCGTGGACCAGGTTCCGGGTGAACATCGACTTGCCGGACTGATTGGCACCGAGGTTGAGCCCGTTGGGGACATGCCGGAAGTCCCGGTAGTGGACGGTGCCGTCGGCCCGGAGTGCGACCGGGACCCGCAGCAGGCCGGCGGACTTGGTGGTGGCCCGGCGCGGCATGCGGACGTTGCGCAGCACGTCGAAGCCGACCACCCGCAGGTCCACCACACCGGGCTTGACCTCCGAGGCGTACACCGCGTGGACGCCCCAGGCGTGCCGCAGACGCTCGGTGGCATTCAGCATGTCGGCCGTCTCCTGGCCACGTGCGAGGCGGAGCCGTATCCGCAGACCGGTCGAGCTGGCGGTGATGCTGCGGATCTTGGGCATCGCGGGGCGTGCCGGCCGGTTGGTGGCCGAGGAGGCCATGGCCCGCCAGAACGAGGGCTCGACAGTGAGGCCGCAGGCTTCCATCACGTTCTCGTAGTCGTGCCGGATGCGGTGGATGGTCAGCGGCAGGCCGATAGTTGCCCAGTAGGTCCGGGGCATCCTGACCCTCGCGTAGATGGCGCCGGAGCCGAGGGCCGCAGCAGGGGCACCCAGTTCCAGAAGCGTCGTCGTCAGGGCATCCATGGTGATCAGGAGCTCGCGCCGGCGAAGGACGGGGCGGCGGCGACGGTCACAGCGTCAGCACGGAAGGAGATGCCCGAGCGCTTCTGACCGTTGAACTCGTTCTCCCACGGCCGTGCGATCAGCCGGGTGAGGCTGACCAGCATGCCGGGCGCCAGCCCCTCGGGGATGCCCGGCTGCGGGACGGTCAGGGGCAGGATGTCGGCCGAGCCGTTGGCGACGAAGGTGACGTCCAGGGTGAACAGCGGGGCGCCGGTCTCGGTGTCCATGGCCATCTCACCGGTGCGGCGGTCCTTGAGCTTCGGGCGGGGCGCCTGGGCGACCATCACGAGCGCGGCGGTCGTGTCGACGGGGATGATGCGCATGAGCTGGGCTCCTTCATCTGGTCCGAGGGGAGTTGTCGACCCTCGGAGCAGCCTCACCACGGCAGATACCGGGTGCCATCAGCACCTCATGAGATCTTGTCTTCAAGTCCTCATTAGGAGTTACTGTTCCCATGACTATGACGGCTCATCAGCTAGTCGTCAACACCTCTTTAGGACTTAGGATGAGCGGGAGACCCCGACAGGACGGTGACCAGCACCATGGCGAAGCGCTACGAGCAGATCGCGGCCAAGCTCACGGCCCAGATCGACGACGGAACCCTGCCTCCGGGTGAGCGGCTCCCCGCCGAGACTGAGCTGGCCGACATCTACGAGGTGAGCGTTCCGACCGTCCGACAAGCGGTCGGAGTTCTCCAGGCGCAAGGGCTGGTCGACAAGCAGCACGGCCGGGGCACATTCGTCCGCCGGCAGCCGACTCCGGTCACGCGCGACAACCTGCGGCACCAGTGGGAGAAGGACCGCGCCCGCGAGTCGGAGGGGGAGCGGCTGAAGACCGGCGCCACCGAACACGACACCGGGCTCACCGTGAACGATCTCGTGTTCGCGGCCAAGTACGAGCAGATGCCGGCGGATGCCGACCTCGCTGCCGCGTTCGGCGTTCCCGAGGGGACAATCCTGCTCAAGCGCACCTACCGCACCCGCTACAGCGAGGAGCGCGCCCCGTTCAACGTCGCTCGGTCCTACCTCGTACTCGACATGATCGCGGGGAATCCGAACCTGCTCCGTGAGGATCAGGAGCCGTGGCCGGGGGGCACGCAGAACCAGCTCTTCAGCGTCGGCATCGAGCTGGACCGCATCGTGGAGACATTCCGCGCCCGGCCCCCGACGCCGGAGGAAACCGAAGAACTCGGCCTTCCGATGGGTGTGTCCGTGATCGTTCTTCGGAAGACTTGCATCGATACGACAGACCGCGTGGTCGAGGTCGCCGATGTGGTGCTCCCGGGTGACCGTACCGAAATGGTCTACACAACCAAGTTGAACAGGTGGTGAGCATGACCAACCTCGTTACCGTCATCACGGCCGTCCACGGCCCGAGCGCCGAGTATCTGGCGGACGCCTACAAGTCCTTGCTGGAGCAGGACCTGCCGGACGGCTGGGACTGGCAGTGGGTGATCCAGGAAGACAGCGAGACGGACGACGTCGCCCCACATGTCCCAGACGACGCTCGGATCAGCTTCGGCCAAGGCCGCCACGGGCGGGCGGGCATGGCGCGCACGATGGGGCTGTCCCGGGCCACCGGGCAGTTCGTGAAGGTGCTCGACGCCGACGACATGTTGCCGCCGGGGACGCTGGCCCGGGATCTTGCCGTGCTCACCAGCCGGCCGGACGTGGCGTGGACGACGTCCCGTGTGCTCGATCTCTTGCCGGACGGCACCACGGTGGGATTCGACCAGGACCCGCCGGCCGGACCAGTCGAGCGCGGCGAGGTCCTGGCCCACTGGAAGGCGCACGACTTCCGCGCCCAGGTGCACCCGGCGACGCTGTGCGTGCGGCGGGATTTGCTGCTCGCACTCGGCGGGTGGATGGCACTTCCGGCGTCCGAGGACACCGGGTTGCTGCTGGCGCTCAATGCCGTCAGCCGCGGATGGTTCATCGAGGACACCGGGCTTCTGTACCGGAAGTGGCCCGGACAGAGCACCCACCAGGCGGCGCACAGCCAGGAGGTGGAGCGAGCGGCCCGTATGGCGGTCGTCCAGGCCCGCGCGGAGGCGCTGTTGGCGCTGGAGAACTGGCGGATCGACGCTGGGTGAGCTTCATGCGGCAGGATCGGCCCCGGCGGTTTGCTGGGGCCGTTCTGCTGTCCAGACTCAGGCCCGATCGGTCGGCTCGCCGGCGGTTCGGGCGCCAGGTAGCAGGAGCCCACGAGCGGTGTGTCGGTCCCCCTCAAAGCGGCCCCCGACACCAAGGTCGGCGCGAGCGGCTTCGTGGAACCGGTTGATCGCCTTGAATGCTTCGGTGTGCAAAGCCCGCCAGTCGGCCAGGGTGCCGTCGACCATCCCGCGAGCCTGCCAGCCGATCGCTGCAAGGGTCTCCTGGATCGCGTGAGCTGTCTCGATCACCTCATCGCCGGCGAGCAGCATGACCCGCTCGAAGGCTTTGGCCTGGCCCCCGCCAGCTTCGGTCAGCTCCATCGACAGCTCATGTTCGGTACGAGGCATCTGCCGGATCTCTTCCCGGACTTCGTACAGGAGGACTGAGATGTGGATCGTGGTCCGGACCTGCCCAACGTAGTCGGCGTAGGCGTCCAGCTTCTTCTCGTCCCAGCGGAGCCGTAGCCCGTCCTTGCGCCTGCTCCGCTCCATCAGGCTGTTCGTCAGGTACGTCGTGAGCCCACCGAGAACCACGGCCGCGATGGTCACAAGCTGGGTGATCGTATCCATGGCCCCCGCGCAGGATGGTGAAGAACCGTCAGTTCAGAGCTTGCCGATCATAGGCGCCCAGCGGGCCCAGAAGCAGGGGGAGGGGAGGTAAGGGGGGTGGGGTGAAGGGAAGGAGGGATGCGTAAAACTCTTCTCTACGGGTTCAAGGCTCGCTTCGCTCGCGGCGCTGGCCCGCCGCTCGCCGTCGCTCCTGTCTGCGCCCCGCTTCGGCGGCGCCGGCCGCGCCAGGCGGAGGAACGTAGGCGGGTGGCAAGACCCGACGTGGCTGGGGGCGGGCGGCTCCACGGTTTTACCCACCTGCCAGGACCGGGACCCGCACCGAGCAAGACCGGGGGGCCACTCGGCCAAATTGCGGTCAGGCCCAGAAGCCCTGACCGATTCGCGGACAGCTTACGGCCCCCCGATCATGCTCGGACCCAGACCAGACAGGACACCGGCCAAAACCGCTCCACCACCCGCGCGGACCGGACTTCCGTCAGCGGTAGATCGCCAGGATATCCAGCATTAGAGCAGGCCCTTCCAAGTACTGGCCCTCCTCGCCCTGCTTAGGCCTCTGCCTCTCCAGAGCCCGCCGCTGCTCACGCGGGATCAAGGTCGAACCGGGTAGCGCCAGCATCGGCTTCCATTTGCCCTTGGGCCAGGAGGAAGACACCTTTCCCATAATGCGCACGCTACCTTCGACCTCCGACTTGACATAGTCGGGGGAAAGCTGGCCGGCCACTCGCCACTCCGACGAGTCAAGGTCTCCCACTACGAGCGCCTTGCCGCTCAGAGCTCCCACGAGCCCCTTCATTGCATCGCGCTCGCGCTGGCCAGGCAGCCCTTCGGCCGCGTTCGGATCAAAGACGTTCATAAAGGGCAGGATGGCATCCAACTGATCGAGAGCCTGGACCAGCCCGCCATCAGGGGTAAATGCCTTAACGATTTCCGGAATGTATGCGTCGCACTCCACGTCGATAAGCGCCCCAATGCCGATCCCTTGAAGGTCTACTTCTGGATTAGCAACATCAATCCAGCCCGTCACCTCTGGGTCAGATTGGGCCAGCTGCAAAAGCCGCTCGAACTGCGCTTGGGGGGTGTCTGCAAAGCTGGTGGAAATCTCGGCTCCTCGACTTCCCCCAACTCCTACCTTGACCGGACTCACATCGATCCCGGCCTCAGCGTTCCGAGCAGAGAGACTCTTGGTCTCCAAGGATGCCCGAAGTCCGCCCTCCAGTGCGCTGACATAGTCGGCAAGTGCAGCGGTGTCCAGGTACAGAAAGCGCTTCAGCATGGCGGCGATCCTACGCTTGCGACTCGGCCGCAGTGGGCGAATCGCCCGACTGGTCGGCCTGCAAGCCCCATGCCAGCTCCCAGTTGGAGATGACGTGCGACATACATGCCAGATCGAGCGGCAAGCCAGAGTCAGTCGCTGGCACTGACGGCCTGCTTCGCCAGCCTCACCAGGGCTGCACTCGTACAGGTCACACAGGGTTAGCACCTCCCGCCCCCGGAGGCTCGTGCGCCAGCAGCTTGACTCGGTCATTGAGACTCCACCACCCTCAGCGCGGGCCGCTACCGGAGTGTTCGCGGCTCGGCTGGTACAGCGCTCAAATCCATTGCTGCGCCCCAGCGTTCAACGGATAATCCCCCCATGCAGTACTCAAAGCCGATGTTCGGTGACCGCGTGGTGAGCTGGGGATCCATCTGGGATGAGCTACATCTGGACCCTGACGACTACGACTACGGCATGCCGCCGCCAGACGGCGACTACGAGGCGGCTGAGATGCATCGCCTGCGTGGCCTTGTCATGGCTCAGGCTGCGGAGACTGAAGCCGTACTCGGAATGATCCTCAAGCATGTTGATCCAGCAGCCAAACTTGCCCGGCCGGCCGGGGCCCTTCTCCACGACGTTCGGAATGGACTCGGCTCCCAAGTCGGTCACGTTGCCACGCTGGACCTAATCAAACGCGCGATCGAGCGTCGCAATCGCGTGGTGCATGACACGGTACACATCGAGTACTCGTGGAGGGACTACGCCACCGGCGGTGGAGAATGGGTCTCCGTCATCAGCTTCCTTGGCGACGAGGAGTACAGCGAGGCGAACCTTCTTGGCGATCTCGCTCTCCAGCAGGAGACACTTGTGGCCGCCGTGCACCTACTGACGTCGCTTCGCGGGCAGCCCGGCCAAAGGGTGCAGGCTGCCGAGAATTGAGTGTCTAGCTGCGCTACAACGGCCCCGCACTTCGGCGGACAAGCACGGACGCTCGGGGACTGTCTGTGCAGCTCAGTGGCACCTCACTCGCACTTCAGGTGAGTGCCCGGGTTGCTTCGGGACGAAGAGGCCGTGGGTTCAAATCCCGCCACCCCGACCCAGTGCAGAGGCTCTGCCGGAGAAATCCGGCAGAGCCTCTGTCGTTGTGCGCAACTGACTGAGTGACCACGTCCATCTGGTCCGGGTGGGGGCTGCGGTAACCGCCCCAGGCGTGCCCGTGGGCAGTGACTACCGGGTCGAGGACGAGACCACGGTTCCGGCGCCCGCCGCCCACAGTGCTCCGGACCCGGCCCTGATGGGGCGGAACCTCAACAGGCACCGGCAACTTCAGAACGCGCTCGCCGAACAGGTGCAGGCCCGTGGCATGAAGCCGTTGTCGCCGACTCCGGCCGACCCGGCCTTTGATATCGCCTGGCATGACGGGGAGACCCTGAACGTGACCGAGGTGAAGTCCTTGCGACCGGAGAACGAATCACATCACCTGCGCACTGGAATAGGGCAGTTGCTTGATTACATGGACCAGCTCAGTGCGCGGGCGCCACAGGTTCGTGGAGTGCTCTGGCTGGGGCGGACGCCCCTGGAGGAGCGCTGGCTGGGCATCTGCGAACGAGCCGGGATAGTGCTCGCCTGGCCAGGGGCGGAGGCCAGGGTCTGGGATGAGTAGGCCGTAGGTCTTCAGTTCCCATGAGCCGCCCCACCCCTTTGCTCAGCTCCACGGGTTCGAAGACCCTCCTCACCGGCCCCCGCGCGAGGGCCGGTGAGCAGGGGAGCCTCCGCCGGCCGGTGGGGGCCGGCGGCGGGGCGGTCACCGGGTGGGGATGTCGGGGTGGGGCACGACGGTGACGACGGTGGAGCAGGAGGCGGTCTCGGGGCCCTGGTGGAGGGTCACGCCGATGCGGTCCCGGCCGGCCGGGTCGCGGGGCAGCCGGGCGGCCTCGACCAGGCAGGGCTCGTCGAGCTCGACGTAGCTGGTGAAGACGCACTCCATGGCGACCGCCAGGACGGGGGCCGAGGGGACGAGGGCCTGGGCGGCCTGGCGGCAGGCGTCGAGGAGCAGGGCACCGGGCACGTGGTCGACGGGGTGGTCGAAGTAGACCGGGTGGGAGGTGTCGACCCGCAGCTGCCAGCGCCGGGCGTCGTCGGTGGCGGAGAGGGCGACGTCCTGCGAGGTGGCGGCGTCGGGTCTCGCGGTGCCTATCGGGGGGCCCGGCGAGACGGCGCGCGCCATCATCCGGGCGGCGTCGGCGCGCTCTGCGCGCAGCCGCCGGTAGATGGCCGGGGCCTGGACGGTGAAGCGGGTCTGGGCGGTGGCGAGCGGTTCGCCGGCCCGGCTGACCATGTAGGACAGTGTGAGGGCGCAGACCCGGTTGCCGCGGCGGACCACGTCCTGGCAGAGCACGTCCAGCTGGATGTCGTCCCAGTCCTGCTCCTCGGGCCGGTCGACCAGGAGCAGTTCGGGGACCAGTGCGAAGCTGAAGCGGTCCCAGACGAGGTGGTGCCCGAGCGGGACGTCGAAGGCCGCGTGGGAGAGCAGCGGGAAGCTCTGCCGGACCGTCTCCACCAGCAGCATCGGGTCGTACAGCCCGCCGCCGGCGGCGCGAACGCGGGGCCAGCGGGCGGTCACCCGGTAGGCGTCCGGCCCGGTGGGCTCCCAACCGGTCAGCAGCACCTCCTCGACCGCGCGCTTGTGGACGAGTTCCTTGGGCACGGTGGTCGCAGCGGTGATGGTGCTGCCGTGATCTGTGCGATACATGTGTGCACTCCCCCAGAATGGCCACTGGCGTGGTTGTTGGTGGAGCCTCCGTTGTGTACGCCTGGCCCCGCTGCAAATAACGTAGAGGTCGTTCTTTTTGTTTGTCGAGGAGTTTGGAGCCACTGTGACGCGAGCGAAGCAGGACCGAGCCGTACGCACCCGCGGGACGATCCTGCGCGCCGCCGCACAGGTCTTCGACGAGTACGGTTTCAGCGGTTCAAGCGTAAACAAGATCATCACACAGGCGGGTACCACCCAGGGCGCAATGTACTTCCACTTCCGGTCCAAGGAGGAACTGGCCAAGGCGGTGATGGACGAGCAGGCCGCCGACCTCGAACTGCCGGCGCAGCCGGCCGGTCTGCGCCAGCTGCTCGACCTCAACCTGTACCTGGCCGACGAGCTGCGGGACAACGTCCTGCTGCGTGCGGGCGTCACCCTCGCCGTCGAGCAGGGCCAGCTCGGCCTGCGCGACTTCCGTCCGTACGAGATGTGGGCCGAGCAGTTCTGCGCCGAGCTGGAGGAGGCCCGCAAGGCCGGCGAGCTGCTGCCCGACGTCGACCCGGCGGAGTTCTCCCAGGTCCTGGTCGGGGCCTACACCGGCACGCAGGTCATGTCGCACCTGCGCAGCAACCGCGCCGACCTGCCGGAGCGGATCGCCCGGCTCTGGTGGTACCTGCTGCCCGGCATCGCGACCCCGCCGGTCGTGGAGTCACTGCGGGCCGTCCTCGCGGAGCGCGGGAACCGGGCATGACCGGGCCGGGCATCCTGCTCACCGGAGCCGGCGGCTTCATCGGCTCGGCGGTGCTCGCCGCGCTGCGCGACCGGCCCGGCGCCGGCCCGGTCCGGGCCCTCGTCCGCTCCGCAGCACCGCCCGGGACGGTCCGGATCGCGGGGGACCTCACCGACCCGGCGACGCTGCGCGGCGTGGCCGACGGCTCCGACGTCCTGGTCCACCTCGCCGCCGCGGTCTCCGGCGACGAGGAGTCCTGCGCGGCGGTCAACGTGCACGGCACCCGGGCCCTCCTCGCGGAGGCCGCCCGGGCCGGCGTGGGCCGGATCGTCCACCTCTCCACCACCGCCGTGTACGGCCCCGGCCCGCACCGGGGCATCGGCGTGAACGGGGTGACGCCGGCCCCCGTCTCGGCGGCCAGCCGGACCAGGCTGACCGGGGAGCGGGCGGCGCTCGACGCCGGTGCGGTGGTGCTGCGCGCGCCGCTGGTCCTGGGCGCGGGGGACCGCTGGGTGGTGCCCTGCCTGGCCGAACTCACCCGGCGGGTACCGGCCCGGTGGGACGGCGGCGCCGCCCTGCTCTCGCTGGTCGCGGTGGAGGACCTGGCCCGTCTCGTCGCCGCGCTGGCCGTCGGCCCGGATCCGGCCCCCGGCGGGATCCACCATGCCGGCCACCCCGAACCCGTCCGCAGCGGGGCCCTCCTGGACACCCTCGCCGACCACGGCGTGCTGCCGCCCACCGCCGGTCCGGACTGGCCCTGGGAGCGTTGCGCGGCCGAACTGCGGCGGGTGCCCGGGGTGTTCAGCGAGCGGCAGTTCGCGCTGCTGGCCCGGGACCACTGGTACCGCAGCGCGGAGATCTGGCAACTGGCCGGCACCGATCCCGGACCGGGCCCGCTGCACCGGCTCGCCGCGGCCGCCCCCTGGTACCGGGAGCACCTCGCGCGGACTGGCGCCCCGGCCACCGAACAGACTTCCGGGTAAGTTGCCAAAGCTGCAAGCGGATGACGGGCGAGCAGTGCGTATGCGGCCCGCTCCGCGTAGCGTCGGGACTCCGTCGGATCGGCTCGGACCGACGCAGGGGTGCCGGCCTTTCCGCCCACCCCGCTCCGTCCGCCCGAAGGAGCCTCCCCCGCTCATGCGGTTCGTCAGTCCCTCGCTCCAGGCCGTGGAGCCGGTGCCGACGCTCGGCCGGTGTGCCCGAGCGGCCCGCCCCAGCGGCGGTGGGCGATGAAACAGGAACGGGCCCAGCACACCCGACGCGCCCTGCTGCGGGCCGCCGCCGGCGAGTTCGACCGGCACGGCTACGCGGGCACCTCGCTCTCCCGGGTCAGCCGGGCGGCCGGTGTCACGATGGGCGCGCTGACCTTCCACTTCCCCACCAAGGCCAGCCTGGCGGACGCGGTCCGCGCGGACGCCGTGGAGCTCACCCGGGCGGCGGTCGGGACCCCGGCGGTCGGAGTTCCGGCAGGCGCCGGGGGTACGGGCGGTGGCGGGGGTACGACCGGCGGCGACGGTGCGGGCGGTGGGGGTGAAGGCGGCGGTGCGGGCGGCGCGGGCACGGGATGCGGGAGCCCGGGCCCCGGTGATGGCCCCGGCGAAGTGGCGCGGCTGACCGACGTGCTCACCCGGCTGCTCCAGGAGGAGCCCAGCGTCAGCGCGGCGGCCAGGCTGGCCTGGGAGCAGCCCGGGGCGGCCGACAACTGGTACGCCAGCTGGATCCCCGTCCTGCGCGGGCACCTGGCCCGGCAGCCGTCCCGCGTCCCCGCTCAGCGGGACGACCGCCCGGGCCCCGAAGTCCCCGGCACCGACGGCCCCGAGGGCCTGGGCGGGCACGGCCCGATTGGGCAGGCCTCCGAGGAGTGGGCGGCCCGGGCGTCGGCGGCCGCCGACGCGCAGGACCTCGAAATCCTGGTGCACTGCCTCGTGGTGGGCTCGGAGGCACTGCGGCGCGGCGTCGTCCCCGTGGGCGGGGAGACCGCCCCCAGCGGGGAGGAGCTCCGGCAGCGGCTGCGCCGGCTCTGGCACCGCACCCTGGCCGGGCCCTCGGTCTGACGCAGGCCCTCCCCTGCCCCTCACCGGTCCTCCGGGCCGGTTCCCCCCGCCGTTCTTCCCGCACCGGGCGGTCGCACGTGGCCCCAGGCGGTCGAACGCGGCCCGGGTGATCGCACGCGGCCCCGGGCGCGAAGGTCCGCGCGGCACCGGGTGCGGCACCGGCGCGGAAACCAGCGTGCTACGACAGCTCGCGCTCCGTGATGGCAGGTGCGCGCCGGGGCGCGCACACCCCGGCACACGAACTTGTCAGAATCTTGCCAGCGCCCGCCTCGGAGTCCAAAACAAAGCGATCGTTCGCTATTCTTCCCGGGATGGCCTCGTACGGCACCTCACGACCCCGGGGAGCTCACATGGACGCGCACCACCTGCCGCCGGCCGGCGAAGCAACGGTCTCCCGGTTCGCCGAGCAGGTCTTCGCCCACCTGCCCCGGATAGACCAACGCCGCTGGGCCCACGCGTACCTGCGCGGCCTGCTCGCCGCGCCGGGCCGCAAGTCACTGTCCAACATGGCCACCAGCCTGACCACGAGCCGTACGGCCGCGCTCTCGCTGCAGCAGTTCATCAACGGCAGCCCCTGGGACTGGCGTCCGGCCCGCCGCGCGCTGGCCCGCCTGACCACCACCGGCGCTCGGCCCGTGCGGGCCTGGACCGCCACCCTGGCGGTCATCCCCAAGCGCGGCGACCAGGCGGTGGGCGTCCACCGCCGCTTCGTCCCGGAGTTCGGCCGGACCATCAAGTGCCAGGCCGCGGCAGGAATGTTCATCGCCACCGACCGGCACGCCGTACCGGTGGACTGGTCGCTGCTGCTCGACGCCGACTGGACGGAGGACCAGGGCCGGCGCGCCCGCGCCCGGATCCCGGACTCCGTCACCCCGCGCCCGGCGGACCGGACGGTGCTCGACATGGTCGACCGGCTGGCCGCCCACCTCCCGGTCGCCCCGCTGGTCGCGGACCTCACGGTGATCGAGGACCTGCCGCCGCTGATGTCGGCGCTCGCCCGCCGGGGCGTCCCGTACCTGCTGGAGGCCCGGCCGCACCAGGCCGTCCGCCCGGTCCTCCAGGCCACCACCGGGCGGTTCGGCCGGATCCAGCAGGACGCGGTGCCGGTCGAGACACTGTTCCCGCGTCAGCGGCCGCGCACGCCCGGCGCCGCGCAGCCGACGCTGCGCTGCGTCCCGGTCCTGACGCCAGGCGCCCAGGGCGCGCCCGTCCACCGGCTCTGGGTGCAGGACGCCCGCGGCGGCAGGCCCCGACGGTACTGGCTGACCAACCTCACCGAGGACGCGCCCGCCGTCCTCGCCCTGCTCGGCACCGCGACGACCACCCGCGACGCCGTGGACCGGCTGGGCGCCGACTTCGGCCTGCTGGACTTCTCCGGCCGCTCCTACCTCGGCTGGCACCACCACATGACGATGGTCTCGGCCGCGTACGCGCTCGGCCACGACCGGCCGGACCTGACCGGGATGCCGGCCCGGGAGGTCTTCCGCACCTCCGCCTGACCGGCCGGGGGGCGTAGAGGGGCGGAGCCGGCCCTACGCCACCAGGGCCGAGGCCTCCGCCTCCCGGGCCTCCGCGACGATGCCCGCCAGCGCGGCCCGGCTGGCCCCGAGGACCAGCATCTGCCGGTCCAGCACCGCCAGCCGGCGTTCGAGCACCTCCAGCACGCACGAGTCCACCGTGGACTCGCCGCTCACACAGGGCAGCACATCGCGGATGGCACTGGTCGAGAGCCCCGCCCCCAGCAGGGCCCGGATCCGGCGCACGACCAGCGGAGCCTCGGCGCCGTACCGGCGGTGCCCACCGTCGCGCCGCCGGCTCTCCAGCAGCCCCTGCTCCTCGTAGTACCGCAGCAGGCGCACGCTGACCCCGGTCTGCGCCGACAGCTCACCGATCCGCATGTGACCCTCCGAACGCGCCCCCGTGCCTCGCACACCGACGGCGATTGTAACGCGGCGGGCACGGTCGGCCACGGGATCGCCTCCGAACCGAGCGGCGAGATCCCGGTTCACTGCGATGACTTGACGAAACGTCACTCCCCCCCGCAACCCGGCGGCGGCGTCAGAGGAGGGCCGGCAGGTCGGTGCGGGCGGCGATGCCGAGCTTGGGGTAGGCCTTGTAGAGGTGGTGGCCGACGGTGCGCGGGCTGAGGAAGAGCTGAGCCGCGATGTCGCGGTTGGTGAGCCCCTGCGCCGCCAGCCGGACGATCTGCAGCTCCTGCGGGGTGAGGGTGGCCAGGAGCCCCCGGGGGGCGTCGGCAGGGGCCGGGGCGCTGGTGCCGGTGGCGGTGAGCTCGGTGCGGGCGCGCTCGGCCCAGGGGTAGGCGGCGAGCAGCTCGAACGTCTCCAGGGCCGCGCGCAGGTACGGGCGGGCGTCCGTGCGGCGGCGTTCGCGGCGCAGCCACTCGCCGTAGAGGAGCGCGGTGCGGGCCTGTTCGAAGGGGCGGTGGGTGCCGTCGTGGAGGTCGAGGGCCGCACGGTACGCGGACTCGGCGAGTTCGTCCGGCCCGAGCAGCGCCTGGCAGCGCAGCCGCAGCGCCTCGGCCCAGGGCACGGCGGCGGCGCCGGCCCAGCGGGCGAAGCGCTCGTACGGTCCGGCGGCGCGTTCGGGGTCGCCGATCCGGACGGCGGCCTCGACCAGGTCGGGGACGGCGCGGGTGGCGCCGACATGGTGCCGGTAGGGGCCGGCGGTGAGGGCCTGGAGGCGCTCGGCGGCGTCGGCGGCGCGGCCCCGGCCGAGGTCGAGCAGGGCGAGCGCCCACTGGGCCCAGGGCTCGCCGGGCGCGGGCGCGGCCGAACCCGCAGCGGCACCGCTGCCGGTGCCGGTGAGCGCCGTCGCCGTCCGCGCGGTCGCGGTGAGATCGGCGCACTCCTGCTCGGCGCCGCGCAAGGCGGCCAGCAGGCCGAGCAGGGCGCTGAGTTGGCTGACCCACTGGTGCTGACCGGTGTCCCGGGCCAGGGCGAGGGCCTCGGTGGCGGTGACCTCGGCGTCGCGGTGCCGGCCATGGAAGAGCTCCGCCTCGGCGAGGAAGAACTGCAGCGTCGGCAGGACCCCGATGGTGCCCTTGGCCCGGGCCTCGGCGACGAGTTCGGCGGCGAGCTCGATCGTTTCGGCGTCCCGGCCGAGGATCAGCGTCGCCCCGCAGAGCTGGACCAGGTCGCTCGGCGTCTCGGCGCCCGCCCGGCGGGCCGCCGCCGCGGTGTCGCGGGCGGGCGGCAGCGGCGGGCCGGGGCGGCCCAGTGCGGGCAGGACGGCGGCCGACAGGTGGCGGGCGAGCGGGGTGAGCGGGTCGCCCTCGGCCAGCGGCAGCGCGGCGAGCCGGTCGAGGACGGCGATCACCGGCTCCTCACCGGCGTACCAGGCCGCGTGGAAGGCCTGGAGCAGCATCCGGGCGGCGTGCGGCGCCTCGATGTCCGTGCCGGCCGCGTCCAGCAGCAGCCGGTAGGCCGCCGGGTAGGAGCCGCGCCAGAAGTGCGCGGTGGCCCGGACCTGGTCGAGCAGGGCGTGTGCGAAGACGCTGTCCGTCCGCGCCCCGGCCCGCTCGGCGAGCGCCTCGGCCTGCGCCAACTTGCCCTCCTCGGTGGCCGCTTCGGCCGCCAGCACCAGCCGTCGGGTGGCGCCGTCGCGGTCGGGGGTGAGCCGGGCGGCGCGCTCGTACGCGGCGGCGGCGCCACCGTGGGCGCCCCGGGTCTCCGCGCGGACGGCGGTGCGTTCCAGGGCGTCGGCGAGTCCGGCGTCCGGCGTGGTGGCGGCGAGGGCCAGGTGCCAGGTCCGGCGGTCGCCGTCCTCCAGCACGGAGCCGATCGCCCGGTGGGCCGTCAGTCGCTGCTGCAGTGGTGCGCGTTGCAGGATCGCGGCGCGCAGCAGCGGGTGCCGGAACGTGAGCCGTCGGTCGGCCGCCAGGGTGACCAGGCCGGCCTCCTCGGCGGGGGTGAGGTGGTCGGCGGTCGCCCCGAGGGCGGCGGCGGCCGCCAGCACGACGTCGAGGTCGCCGTTCTCCTCGGCGGCGGCGACCAGCAGCAGGTTCTGGGTGGCCGCCGGCAGGCCGGTGACCTGACCGTGGAAGGCGATCTGCAGGCGGCTGGTGAGCGGCAGCACGTCGGGGGCGGCGGCGGCCGTACCGGATCCGTCGACCGAGAGGGGCAGTTCGGTGAGCGCCAGCGGGTTGCCGGCCGACTCGGCGAGCAGCCGGCGGCGGACGTCACCGGTCAGGGCCGCGCCGGCGCGGGCGTCGAGCAGCCGGGCGGCGGCGGGTTCGGCGAGCCCGGCCAGCCGGAGTTCGGGCAGGCCGGTCGGCGGCAGGCCGCCCCCGGCGGCGCCCGCGTCCCGGGCGGCGAGGAGGAGGGCGACGCCCTCCACCTGGAGCCGGCGGGCGGCGAGCAGCAACGCGTCCAACGAGGCCCGGTCGAGCCAATGCACATCGTCCACGACGCACAACAGGGGCTGATCGGCGGCGAGTTCGGCGAGCAGCCCGAGGGTGGCCAGCCCGGTGAGCAGCCGGTCCCCGCTCGCCCCGGCCGGTGAGACGCCGCCCTCCAGTCCGAACGCGCCTTCCAGGGCCCGCCGTTGCGGACCGGGCAGCGCGGACAACCGGTCCAGGCCGGGCGCGAGCAGCAGACTGAGCCCGGCGAACGGGAGTTCGGCCTCGTACTCGACGCCGGTAGCCCGGATCACCCGGAACGCGCCGTCGGCCGCCGCCGCGGCGTACTCCAGCAACGCGGTCTTGCCGATCCCCGGCTCGCCGCGCAGCACCAGTACCCCGCTGCGGCCGCCCTTCGCCCCGTCGAGCAGCGCGTCGACGACGGCCTGCTCCGGTTCCCGCCCGTAGAGCTTCCCCATTCTCCGACCCTACTGGCGGGACCTACCCACGGTCTTCGCCGACCTACCTACTCCCCTACCTATCCGTGACAGATTCGCCGGCCGCGCGTCGTCCGTACCTTCATGAGCAGCGGGAACGACCCGCCGAACCAACCAGCAGGACAACGGAGAAGACGATGACCGAGCTCCAGCAGACCGACCTCCAGCAGCTCGCCGAGCGCTACCTCGCCGTCTGGAACGAGACCGACCCGGCCGCCCGCCGCAAGCTGGTCGACGAGGTGTGGGCCGAGGACGGCAGCTACACCGACCCGCTGGCCGCCGTCACCGGCCGGGAGGGTGTCGACGCCCTGATCGGCGCGGCCCAGGCACAGTTCCCCGGTCTGGAGTTCACCCTCGGCCCGGTGGACGCGCACCACGACATCGCCCGGTTCACCTGGAACCTGGGACCGGCCGGCGGGGAGGCCCTGGTGGTCGGGTTCGACGTGCTGGTCGCCGGCCCGGACGGCCGGATCGCCTCGGTGTACGGCTTCCTGGACCGCGTCCCGGGCGCCTGAGCCACCGCCGGCAGGGGCGGGCCGAAACCCGCCCGCCCCTGCGGCCCGCTGCCCGTCCCCGAACCGGTCCCGACTCCCCGACCCGTTCCCCGTCCCCGAACCGCCCCCGAACCACCCCTTCCCGAACCGCTCCCGACTCCGCCGAGGAGAGCCCGAGATGAGCCCGCGATGAGCACCGCCCTGCGCACCCGCCCGGTCACGGCGAAGGCCACCGAGTCCTCCCCCCGGGGCCTGCTGCCGGTCGTCCTGACCGCCACCTTCATGACCGCCCTCGACGTCTTCGTGGTCAACGTCGCCGTCCCCTCCGTCCAGGCCGACCTGGGCGCCGGGCCGGCCGCCGTCCAGTGGGTGATCGCCGGTTTCGCCCTGGCGCTGGCCGCCGGGCTGATCACCGCCGGCCGGCTGGGCGACCGCTACGGGCGGCGCCGGGTCTTCGCCCTCGGCCTGGCCCTGTTCACGCTTGCCTCGGCCGGCTGCGGCCTGGCCCCGACGGCCGCCGCCCTGGTCGGCGCCCGGGTCGCGCAGGGTCTGGCGGCGGCGCTGATGGGCCCGCAGATCCTGGCGATCCTGCGTACCGCGTTCAGCGGCGCGGCGCAGGCCCGGGCGTTCGCGATGTACGGGCTGACGATGGGCGTCGGCGCGGTGTTCGGCCAGCTGATCGGTGGTGCGCTGATCCGCGCGGACCTCTTCGGCCTGGACTGGCGCAGCTGCTTCCTGCTCAACCTGCCGGTCGGCCTGGTCGCGCTGGCACTGGTCCGCCGCTGCCTGCCGGAGTCCCGCGCCCCGCACCGCCCCGGCCTGGACCCGGTGGGCGTCCTGCTGGTCACCCTGGGGCTGACCGGCCTGGTGCTGCCGCTGATCCAGGGCCGTGAGGCGGGCTGGCCGCTCTGGACCTGGCTCTGCCTGGGCGGCGCGGTCGCCCTGCTGGCCGGCTTCGCCGTCCACCAGCACCGGCACACCGGTACACCCCTGGTCGACACCGGTCTCTTCCGGGACAGGGCCTTCGCCGCCGGTCTGCTCGCCCAGCTCGCCTTCTGGCTCGGCCAGGCGTCGTTCTTCCTGGTGCTCGCCCTGCACCTGCAGCAGGGGCGTGGCCTGGATGCGCTCGGCGCCGGGCTGGTCTTCACCGCGATCGGCGCCGGCTACCTGCTCACCTCCACCACGGCGCACCGTGTCGCCGCCCGTCTCGGCCGCCGGGCGATCGCGCTCGGCGGGCTGCTGATGGCCGCCGGGCTGGGCCTGCTCGGCCTCGCCGTCCACGTGGGCGGGACGACCGGCAGCGTCTGGTGGCTGACCCCGGGCCTGTTCGTGGACGGTCTCGGGATGGGCCTGGTGATCGCCCCGGTGACGACCGTCGTGCTGGCCTCGGTCGAGCCCCGGCTGGCGGGTTCGGCAGCGGGGGTGCTGGCCACCGTCCAGCAGGTCGCCGGGGCGCTCGGGATCGCGCTGATCGGCATCGTCCACTACGGCGCCGGGGATCCGGCCACCGCCTTCGGGCGCAGCGTGGCGGTGCTGGCGGTGCTGGAGTTGCTGCTGGTGGGCCTGGTGCAGTTGCTGCCCCGCCGGACGGCCTGAGCACGGACACGGAACGGGCACGGGCACGGGCGGGTGGACCGGTATCGGTCCACCCGCCCGTTCCGTTCACTCCCTCCGATCGGGTTGGATGGGTGGATGAGCGAGGAGAAGAGCGCCGTACCGGCGTGGGAGCAGCGGTTCAGGGCGGCCCGGGTTTCCCTTCCGGACTGGGCGGAGGACGCCCCCGACCGGGCGCTGTACGTGTCCAACGCCACCGGTACGTACGAGGTGTACGCCTGGGACCGCGCCACCGACACCCACCGGCAGGTGACCGACCGGCCGAACGGCACCACCGACGCGGAGCTGTCGCCCGACGGCACGTGGATCTGGTGGTTCGACGACAACGACGGTGACGAGTTCGGGATCTGGCGCCGCCAGCCGTTCGCGGGCCGCCCGGACGGCCCCGGGGGCCGCACCGACCCCGACGAGGAGGCCGTGCCCGGCCTGGCCGCCTCCTACTCGGCGGGCCTCGCCCTCGGCCGGGACGGCACGGTGGTGGTCGGCCGCTCCACCGACGAGCACGGCACCACCCTGCACCTGCGCCGCCCGGGCGCGGCCGAGGCGGTGGAGATCTACCGGCACGAGGAGTACGGCGGCGTCGGCGACCTCAGCCACGACAGTGCCCTGCTCGCCATCGACCACACCGAGCACGGCGACGCGATGCACTCGGCGATCCGGGTCGTCCGGCTCGCCGACGGCGCGACCGTCGCCGAGCTGGACGAGGTCACCGGCCGGGCGGAGCCGCGCGGCGTCGCCTGCCTGGGTTTCGCGCCGGTCGACGGGGACACCCGGCTGCTGGTCGCCCACCAGCGCACCGGCCGCTGGGAGCCGATGATCTGGGACGTGGCCACCGGCGCCGAGACCGCACTGCCACTCCGTGACGAGCAGGGCCGCGAGCTGCCCGGCGACGTCTCCGCGCAGTGGCGCCCCGGCGCCCGCGCGCTGCTGGTCGAGCACGAGTACGAGGCGCGCAGCGAGTTGTTCTCGTACGCCCTCGACACCGGGCTGCTGACCCGGCTGGAGACGCCGCGCGGCACCGTCGGCGGTGCGACCGCCCGCCCGGACGGCACGGTGGAGTTCCTCTGGTCCTCCGCCGCCGAGCCGTCCGCCGTCCGCTCCACCGCCGGCACGGTCGTCCTGCGGGCGCCGGGCGCGGTGCCGCCGGGCTCGGTGCCGGTCGAGGACGTCTGGGTCGACGGCCCCGGCGGCCGGGTGCACGCGCTGGTCCAGCGCCCGGCCGGGGACGGCCCGTTCCCGACCGTCTTCGACATCCACGGCGGGCCGACCCACCACGACAGCGACTCCTTCGCCGCCGGTCCCGCCGCCTGGCTGGACCACGGCTTCGCGGTGGTCCGGGTCAACTACCGCGGCTCCACCGGCTACGGCCAGGCCTGGACGGACGCGCTGCGCGAGCGGGTCGGGCTGATCGAGCTGGAGGACATCGCCGCGGTCCGCGCGTGGGCGGTGGCGAGCGGGCTCGCCGACCCGGAGCGGCTGGTGCTCACCGGCGGTTCCTGGGGCGGCTACCTCACCCTGCTCGGCCTCGGCGTGCAGCCGGAGAACTGGACCCTCGGCGTCGCCGCCGTCCCGGTCGCCGACTACCTGACGGCCTACGACGACGAGATGGAGGCGCTGAAGTCGCTGGACCGCACGCTCTTCGGCGGCACGCCGACCGAGGTGCCCGAGCGCTGGACCGCCTCCTCGCCGCTGACCTACGTGGAGCAGGTGCGGGTGCCGGTCTACATCAGCGCCGGGATGAACGACCCGCGCTGCCCGATCCGGCAGATCGAGAACTACGTGGAGCGGCTGGAGCGGCTGGGCAGGCCGCACGAGGTCTACCGGTACGACGCCGGGCACGGCTCGCTGGTGGTGGAGGAGCGGATCAAGCAGCTGCGGCTGGAGATCGACTTCGTCCGGCGGCACCTGGGGGAGGGCCTCGTCCGGCAGGACCAGGCCGCCCCGAGCGGCGGGGGGACCGCGTGAGACGGGGGGACCGGGTGAGACGGCTGCTGACGATCACGGGGGTGGGGGTGGCCGGGGCGCTCGTGCTCACCGGCTGCTCGGGTCAGGACAGCAGCGATGCGGCCTGCCCGCCGCCCCTGTCGCCGTCCACGCAGCCGACGGCCACGGCGACGGCGAGCCCGACGGCGACGGCGAGCCCGGCCGTCCGGGCGGCCTTCCGCTCCGCCGAGGCTGCCGAGGCCGCCGAGACGGCAGAGACCGCCGAGACTGCGGACATCACGAACATCACCGACATAACGGAGGCGGCGGGATTCGTGGAGGCCGGTGACGGGGCGGTCCTGTTCGCCGCCTCCAAGTCGTCCAAGTCGTCCGGTTCCAAGGGCTCCAAGGGATCGAAGAGCTCCAAGGGCGGGCGCAGCACACGCCACCACACCGACAACTACGACTCGGACGACGACGACAGCGGCAGCAGCAGCCGCTGCACCAACCCACCGCCGACGGTCTCCCCGTCCTCGTCCCCGTCCGGTACGCCCCACCCCACACCGACGGCGCCCGCTCCGGCGGTGCCGACGGCGCTCGCGCTGCCGTCCAAGCCGGCCGTCCCGCCGGCGAAGCCGTCGCGCTGAGCCCCCCGAGGGGCTACTCCAGGACCGGGTCCAGCCCGAGGGCCCGGTCCTGCTCGGCCTCCGCCTCGCGGCGCACCAGGCGGAACCACATGAAGACGACGAAGCCGCCGAAGACGAACCACTCCAGGGTGTACCCGAGGTTCTGGAACGCGCGCAGGGTGAGGCCGTTGCCGCCCTGCGGCTGCACCGTCGGCACCGGGGTCAGCCCGGTCGGCACACTGTCCGCGGACACCCAGCCGTCGTACCAGCCGTCGTAGGACAGCTTGTTGAGGAGCGCGGCCTTGTTGATCGTGCCGAGCTGGCCGGCCGGCAGCCCGCCCGCCACCGCACCGCCGCTGCCGCTGGTCTCGCCCGCCTGCAACCGTCCGGCCACCGTGACCTCGCCGGCCGGCGCCAGCGCCGCGGCGGACGCGCCCTCCGTGGGGGTGCCCGGCGCCCAGCCGCGGACGACGGCGACGGTGCGGCCGTCGTCCGTGCGCAGTGGGGTGAGGACGTAGTAGCCCTGCTTGCCGTCCAACTCCCGGTTGGGGACGAGCAGCTGGTGCTCCTGGTCGAAGGTCCCGGACACCGTCACGGCCCGGCCGACGGTGTCGGTGGTGACCTGCGGCCGGTCGGGGCCGAGCAGTTCACCGAGCGGCGCGATCGCGCCGGCGTCGGCCACCGACCTGCTGATCTCCCGGTGCGAGGAGACCTTGTCCTCGAACCGGCCGAGCTGCCAGGAGCCGAGCCAGACGCACACCGCCACGGCCGCAACGGCCAGCGCGGTGCCGCTCAGCCAGCGCGGAGTGAGGAGGAACCGGTACACACCCCCCACGGTAACCACTCCTCACACCTCTCCCGACCACAGGGGCCCCCGCCGCGCCCCTTCCCGGGCCGGCGGCGGGCACTCGCGGCAACGGTCCGAGGGCGCCTCCCCGCCGCAGGCCTCCCCGCGGCGGGGCTCAGCCGACCGACGCGGAGACGGACGGCGCCGGGGTCTCGGTCGGGGCCGGCGCCATGACGGGCTGCGGTGCCGTGCGGTAGACGGTGCCCGAGCAGGCGCCCGGCAGGACGGCGGAGGCGGCGGCCGGGCTGCCCGGCGCCGGGGTGTGCGCGATGGTGACGGTGGCCGGCGGCGCGCTGTGGCCGGTGGTCGGCGTGGCCGACGGACTCGGCACCGAGGTCGAGCCCGTCGTCGGCGTGGCGGACGCCGGGGGCGCCCCGGTCGGCGCCACCGAGGCACCGTCCGCCGGGGCGACGGCCCTCGAACCGGGGCCCGAACCGGAGCCCGAGCCCGAGGCCGAACCGCCCGGTCCGCCCGGTCCGCCCGGTCCGCCGGACTGCATCGCCAGGGAGGTGCCCGCCCCGGAGCCGCTCGACCCGCTCTGGCCGGCCGTCGCACTGGGCGAGACCCCGCCCGTGGCCCGGCAGCCGCCGTCCGGCACCCAGCCGAACTCCACCCGGTACGCGGCCTGGGGGGCCAGGACCAGCCCGGGGCCGTCGCCGGCGCCCGGTCGCGGGGCGGGCAGGTCGGTCGCCGGATCGCCCGCCGAGTGGTCGGTCACCCGGATCCGGGCGGGGTCCGTCCCGCTGGTCCCGGTGACGGCGACCGAGCCCGGCCCGCCGAGCCGGCAGGTGCGTCCGGAGGTGTTGACCACCGTGAAGTACCCGTAGATCCGCCCCTCGCCGTCGGCCGCGCCGACCCGGGAGGCCCCCTGCCCGAGATCACGCCGGAGGCAGAGCGGGACGGGTGGGTCGTCGCCGCCGCCGGTGCTGGACGCGGCGACCGGGGTGGACGGTACCCCGCCCGTGCTGGCGCTGCTGGCCGCCGGGTGGGGCGGGGCGCTCACCGAGCCGGACGGGCTGCCGGTGCCGGTGGCGGCGCTCACGTCGGGGTACGGCGGCCGGTTCGGGCCCACGACGTCGCTGCCGGCCGCGCTGCCCTCGGGGGTGGCCGAGGGCGTGGCGCCGTGCGCGCCGGGCGTGCCGGGGCCGCCGGAGAGCCCGAGGTGGTCGCCGTCGTGCAGGGCCGGCAGGGCGATCGCCACCGCGACCGCCAGGGCGGCGGCGCCCGTCCAGGCGCCGCGCCGGGCGGCTCGCCGTCGGGGCACCGCGCGGCGGATCCGGTGCAGACCGGCGGGGTCGGGCTGCACCTCGGCCACGGCGCGCTGCAACAGCACGCGGACCAGCTGCTCGTCGGTGTTCAAGCCGTCGGTGTTCAGCCCTGCGGTGTTCAGCCCGCCGGCCTTCAGGCCCTCGATCTTCGAGCCCTCGGTGTTCAAGCCGTCGGTGCTCGACCCGACCGAGCTCGGTCTGTCGAGGCGCGCTCCGTCGATGCCCGGTCGGTCGCAGCGGGCCCGGTCGACCGGGCCGCCCGTACCCCCCACACCGATCCGGTCGTCAGCCACGCCCGGCCTCCATCTGGACCCGCAGCGCGGCGATCCCCCGCGAGCCGTACGCCTTCACCGAGCCGAGCGAGATGCCCAGGGTCTCCGCGACCTGCGCCTCCGTCATGTCCACGAAGTAACGGAGCACCAGAACCTCCCGCTGACGGCGTTGCAGACTCCGCAGCGCGGCCTTCAACTGGTCGCGCTCCAGCGCATCGTAGGCTCCTTCTTCTGCACTGGCCATGTCAGGCATCGGCTTCGGCAGCAGCCGCAGGCCGAGGATCCGCCGCCGGAGCGTGGAGCGGGACAGGTTGACCACGGTCTGCCGCAGATAGGCGAGCGTCTTCTCCGGCTCGCGCACCCGGCGGCGTGCCGAGTGCACCCGGATGAACGCCTCCTGGACCACGTCCTCGCAGGTCGAGAGGTCGTCGAGGAGCAGCGCCGCCAGCCGCAGGAGGGAGCGGTAGTGGGCCTGATAGGTCTCGGTGAGCAGATCCTCGCTGGTACCCGCGCCGGTACCGGCGCCGGAGTCCGCCGTGCCGGGTGCGACCGCCGTCATCTGGCTGTTTTCCGGCCTATCCGCAGGCCGCTGGGCGCGCGGCGAGAACGTCACCGCGGCCGCTGCCGAGATGCCCGCCCCTGTCCCCACCATCACGTTCGCCACGCCCGTTGGACACTCGATCCCCTGTCATGGTTGCCCCAGCCCGCGGATCATTCTCCCGTACGGGTGGCGGCCCGCTCCAGGGGATTCCGGCGGATTGGGCAAGTGGGCCCCGAAGGACCGCAGAAGACGCACGGAATCTCACGACGTCTCACGGTTCTCACCGTTCTGACGGCCCGCGGAGCGCACCGGAGAACCCCGGGCTCGCGGGCTCACGGCCCTCACCGACTCACGACGGTGCCCGTGACGCGTCAACCGAGGCGTCAGAGGCGTCAGGCGAACAGCTCGCGCGCCACCAGCTCGGCGATCTGCACGGCGTTGAGCGCCGCGCCCTTGCGCAGGTTGTCGCCGCAGAGGAAGAGGTCGAGCGCCGTCGGGTCGTCGAGCGCCCGGCGCACCCGCCCGACCCAGACCGGGTCGGTGCCGACCACGTCGTTCGGGGTGGGGAACTCCCCCGCCGCCGGGTCGTCGTACAGCACCACGCCGGGGGCGTCGCGGAGGATCTGCTGGGCGTGCTCCTGGGTGACCTCGCGCTCGAAGACCGCGTGCACGGCCAGCGCGTGGGTGCGTACCACGGGGATGCGGACGCAGGTCGCGGAGACCCGCAGGGCCGGCAGGCCGAGGATCTTGCGCGACTCGTTGCGGAGCTTCAGTTCCTCGGACGACCAGCCGCCGTCCATCAGCGCGCCCGCCCACGGCACCGCGTTGAGCGCCAGCGGGGCGGCGAACGGGCCGTTGTCGGCGATCACCGCACGCAGGTCGCCGGTCTGTTCGCCGACCTCGGTACCGGCCACCAGTGCGACCTGCGCGCGCAGCGCGTCCACGCCGGCGCGGCCCTCGCCGGAGGCCGCCTGGTAGGAGGCGACCACCAGTTCGCTGAGCCCGTACTCGGCGTGCAGCGCACCGATCGCGGCGATCATCGCCAGCGTGGAGCAGTTGGGGCCGGCCACGATGCCGCGCGGACTCATCCGGACCGCCGCCGCGTTGACCTCGGGGACGACCAGTGGGACGTCCCCGTCCATCCGGAACGCACCGGAGTTGTCGACCACCACGATGCCCTTGGCGGCCACGATCGGCGCCCACCGGGCGGAGACGTCGTCGGGCACGTCGAACAGCGCGACGTCGATCCCCTCGAAGGCCTCCTCGGTGAGCGGCAGCACCTCGACGGGCTCCCCGCGCACGGTCAGCTTGCGGCCGGCCGAGCGCGGGGAGGCGACGAGGCGCACCTCGCCCCAGATGTCCTGACGGAGGGAGAGCAGGCCGAGCAGCACCTCGCCGACCGCGCCGGTGGCGCCGACGACGGCGAGGTTCGGCCGCCGGGTCATCGCCCGGTGCCTCCGTAGACGACCGCCTCGTCCGACTCGCTGTCCAGCCCGAAGGCGCTGTGGACGGCGCGGACGGCCTCGTTGACGTCGTCGGCCCGGGTGACGACCGAGATGCGGATCTCCGAGGTGGAGATCAGCTCGATGTTGACCCCGGCCTCGGAGAGCGCCTCGAAGAAGGTCGCGGTGACCCCCGGGTTGGAGCGCATGCCGGCGCCGACCAGGGAGATCTTGCCGATCGCGTCGTCGTAGCGCAGCGACTCGTAGCCGATGCCCTGCTTGACCCGGCCGAGCGCGTCGATGGCCTTCTGGCCCTCGGTCTTCGGCAGCGTGAAGGAGATGTCGGTGAGCCCCGTCGCCGCGGCGGAGACGTTCTGCACCACCATGTCGATGTTGACCTCGGCGTCGGCGATGGCGCGGAAGATGCGCGCCGCCTCGCCCGGCTTGTCCGGCACGCCGACGACCGTGACCTTGGCCTCGGAAGTGTCGTGGGCGACTCCGGAGATGATGGCCTGCTCCATCTCGCCCCCTTCGGGCTGGTTCGGGTTGTCGTTGCTGACGATCGTCCCGGGAAGGCCCGAGAAGGACGAGCGTACGTGAATCGGGATGTTGTAGCGCCGCGCGTACTCCACACAGCGGTCGAGCAGGACCTTGGAGCCGGACGAGGCCAGCTCCAGCATGTCCTCGTAGGCGATCCAGTCGATCTTGCGGGCCTTCTTCACCACGCGCGGATCGGCGGTGAACACGCCGTCCACGTCGGTGTAGATCTCGCAGACCTCGGCCTTGAGGGCCGCCGCGAGGGCGACGGCGGTGGTGTCCGAGCCGCCGCGGCCGAGCGTGGTGATGTCCTTGCCGGTCTGCGAGACGCCCTGGAAGCCGGCCACGATCGCGATGTTGCCCTCGTCCAGGGCGGTGCGGATGCGGCCCGGCGTCACGTCGATGATGCGCGCCTTGTTGTGGACGGAGTCGGTGATGACACCGGCCTGGCTGCCCGTGAAGGACTGGGCCTCGTGACCCAGGGATTTGATCGCCATGGCCAGCAGCGCCATGGAGATGCGCTCTCCAGCGGTCAGCAGCATGTCGAACTCACGGCCGGCAGGGAGGGGTGACACCTGCTCCGCGAGTTCGATGAGCTCGTCCGTCGTGTCGCCCATCGCGGACACCACGACGACGACCTCATGGCCGGCCTTCTTGGCGTCAACGATTCGACGGGCCACGCGCTTGATGCCCTCGGCATCCGCAACGGATGAGCCGCCGTACTTCTGCACGACAAGGCCCACGTGCGCTCCTCGACTTGTGTCGTTTCCGGGGGCGCTGGGCCCCCGCACCCCCGGGTGGCGGGGGTTGTGCGGTCCGCGCCAGTCTACCGAGCGGGGGTGCCGCGACCGGCGCTTTCCATATGGTGAGACGCCCGTTTCAGCAGGTGGGCGGCGGTTCGGCGGTCGCGACCGGCAGGTCTGCGGGGGATCCGGTGCGGCCCCGAAGAATCGGCGGACGAACGGACGGCGGCCCCGGGGTTTTCCCTCGCCCCGAAATCCCTGAGGCGTCCGTCACAGTCCGCTCCCGAATCCGGGGCGCCCGTCACCGTCCTACCGGGTCCTACCGGCCCGGGCGTCCTACCGGCCCGGCGCTCCACCAGCCAGGGCGTCCTACCGGCCCAGGCCAAGCTCGGCCGCCATCAGGTCGCCGGCCTGCTGCTCCAGCTGCTCGTCGGTGAGCCCGTCGTCGTCGGTGTCGGCACCGTCCGGCACGGCCCCGATCGGGCTGTCCAGCCGGACGTGGGCGATCAGCGACTGCAGCGCCCGGAGCACCGCCGAGCAGGTCGTGCCCCAGTTGGAGAGGTACGAGAACTGCCACCACCAGAGCGCCTCGCTGACCCGCCCGTCGCGGTAGTGGGTGAGGCCGTGCTGGAGCTCGCTGACCACACCGGCCAGGTCGTCCGAGATCCGGAAGGCGTTCGGCTTCTCCGGCGGCCCGTACGGGTCGAAGACCTCGTGGTAGACGTCGATCGGCGCGAGCAGCTCGGCCAGCCGCTCCCGCAGCTGCTCGCTGTCCGGCTCCGGCCCGGTGTCGGGCTCGAAGCGGTCCTCGGGGACGACGTCCTCGATCGCGCCGAGCCGGCCGCCGGCCAGCAGCAGCTGCGAGACCTCCAGGAGGAGCAGCGAGACGGCGCTGCCGGGCTCGTCGCCCTTGGCGACCTCGGTGACGGCGAGCACGAAGCTCTCCACCGAGTCCGCGATCTGCACCGCGAAGTCGTCCGGCTCCGAGCCGTGCGCATGGATGTGCGGGGCGGGCCGGTCCTGCTGCGGGCCTGCCTGGTGGGGTGTGTGTGGCTGCTGGTTGATCGTCCGGTCAGACATCGAGCAGTCGTCTCCCTTCGAAGGCGCGGCCGAGGGTGACCTCGTCCGCGTACTCCAGATCCCCGCCGACGGGCAGACCGCTCGCCAGCCGGGTCACCTTCAGGCCCATCGGCTTGCAGAGCCGGGCCAGATAGGTGGCGGTCGCCTCCCCCTCCAGGTTGGGGTCGGTGGCCAGGATCAGCTCGGTGACCGTGCCGTCCGCGAGGCGCGCCAGCAGCTCGCGGATCCGCAGGTCGTCCGGGCCGACGCCCTCGATCGGGCTGATCGCGCCGCCCAGCACGTGGTACCGGCCGCGGAACTCGCGGGTGCGCTCGATCGCGACGACGTCCTTGGACTCCTCGACCACGCAGATCACCGCGAGGTCGCGGCGGGGGTCGAGACAGACGCGGCACTGTTCGGCCTCCGCGACATTGCCGCAGACGGCGCAGAACCGGACCTTGTCCTTGACCTCCAGCAGCGAGTGCGCCAGCCGGCGGACGTCGGTGGGGTCGGCCTGCAGGATGTGGAAGGCGATCCGCTGCGCGCTCTTGGGCCCGACGCCGGGCAGCCTGCCCAGTTCGTCGATCAGGTCCTGAACCACGCCCTCGTACACGTCGCGCCTTCCCTCAGGGGTCTGTGGTGCACCGGTTTCCCGATGTCCCGGTGCCATCATCCAACGAATCGGGCGCCGGGCACACCGCCCGACGCCCTACTCCCGCATAAATCACACAGGTCCGTTATCCGAACTTCAGACCTTCATGACTTTCGGACTTTCCGCCCTGCTGCTGCCTTGCTCCTGCCCTGCTCCGGAGAACCGGGCAGGTCAGAACGGCAGACCGGGGATGCCGCCGCCACCCAGGCCCTGGGTCAGCGGGCCCATCCGCTCGGCCTGAATCTTCTGCGCCGCCTGGTTCGCGTCCCGGACGGCCGCGAGGATCAGGTCGGCCAGGGTCTCGGTGTCCTCCGGGTCGACGGCCGCCGGAGCGATGGCCAGGGCCACCAGCTCGCCGGCGCCGGTCACGGTGGCCTCGACCAGGCCACCGCCCGCCGAACCGTTCACCTTCGTCTCGGCCAGCTCCTGCTGCGCCTGGGCGAGGTCCTGCTGCATCTTCTGCGCCTGCTTGAGCAGCTGCTGCATGTTGGGCTGGCCACCACCGGGGAACACGGCTCACTCCTTGCGTTCTGCGTCCGTCGTGCTTCGTATCGTCCTGATCCGCATGCTTCGCCCGCGCCGCCGGGCGTGCTCGGCCCTGCGGTGCGTACGCCGCCGCGTCGTCCTCGTACCGAGCCTACGTGCCGCCGGAACCGGCCGTCCGTTCAGCCGCCGCGCGGTCGCTGAACGGCCGCTTTTCGGCCGCCGCTCAGTGGCCGCCCAGTGCCCGGTCAGTTGCCGCCGTGCCGGATCTCCTCCAGCACCGTCGCACCCAGCTCGCGGATGATCAACTCCTGGCCGGAGAACGTCTCCTCCTTGAGTTCAGGGTCGTCCTCCTCCGGGATGTCGTCCTCCAGCGCGACCGACTGCGCCGGTCGCCCGGCCGGCGCCGCCGGCTGGGCCTGCACCGGCGGAGGCGCCGGTGCGGCCGGCATCGCCGGGGGCGCTGCCATGGGCGCGGGCGCCGGTACGGGCGCCGGCGCAGCTGCCTGTGCAGGAGGCGCGGACGCCGCCGCACGCGCCGGTGGAGCGCCCCAAGCGCTGGTGGAGACACCGGAGCCGCTGGGGCTGCTGCCGCCGGAGGCGCCCCCGCCGGTGCCGCCGGAGCCGCCCGAGGGGTCGACGATGCACTCGATCCGCCAGTCCACGCCGAGCGCGTCCGCCAGCGCCTGGCGCAGAACGTCGTCGCTGTTGCTGCTGACGAAGCTGTCCCGGGCACCCGCGTTGATGAAGGACACCTGAAGCACGCTGCCGTCGAACCCGGCCACCTGGCCGTTCTGGCTGAGCAGGATCCAGGTGAAGCGGCGACGGTTCTTCACCGCCTCCAGGATCTGCGGCCACATCTGCCGGACCTGCCCGGCCCCCTGCTGTGCGGCGCCCGACGGCTGCGCCCCGGCCGGCGCGCCGGCCGGGGCGGGAGCGGGAGCGGGGGTGGCTGCCGGGGCCACCTGGGCGGGCGCGGGTGCCTGCTGCGCGGGCGGCGCCGCCACCGGCGCGGGCGCAGCCCCGCCCGGGGAGAAGCTGCGCGGGATCGGCCACGCGCCCGGCGCCGGTCCGGCCGGCGCCGCAGCGGCGGGAGCCGGGGCGGGCGCGGGGGCCTGGACCGGGGGCGCCTGGACCGAAGCCGCCTGCACCGGCTCCATCGGCGCTGCGGGCGCCTGCATCGGCGCGACCTGCATCGGAGCGGCCTGGACCGGAGGCGCCTGCATCGGGGCCGCGAACCCACCGGAGGCCGCCCGGCGCTCCAGCTTGTCCAGCCGCGCCTGCAACGACAGCTCGTCGCTGTACGCGCCCGGCAGCATCACCCGGGCACAGATCAGCTCCAGTTGCAGCCGGGGCGCCGCGTTCCCGCGCATCTCGGTCAGCCCGGTGTTGACGATGTCCGCCGCCCGGCTCAGTTCGGCCGCCCCGAAGGCGTCCGCCTGCGCCTGCATCACCGCGACCCGGTCCGCCGGGGCGTCGATCAGCCCCTTCTCCCCGGCGTCCGGCACCGTGGCCAGGATCACCAGGTCCCGCAGCCGCTCCAGGAGGTCCGTCACGAACCGGCGCGGGTCGTGCCCGCCCTCGACCACCCGGTCGATCACCTGGAACACCGTCGCCCCGTCGTGCACGGCGAAGGCGTCCACCACCTCGTCCAGCAGCGCGGAGTCCGTGTACCCGAGTAGCGCGGTCGCCATCTGGTACGTCACCCCGCCCTCGGTGGCGCCGGCGAGCAGCTGGTCCATCACCGACATCGAGTCGCGCACCGAGCCGGCCCCGGCCCGGACCACCAGCGGGAACACGGAGTCCTCGACCTGGATCTGCTCCCGGCCGCAGACCTCGGCCAGGTAGTCGCGCAGCGTGCCGGGCGGCACCAGCCGGAACGGGTAGTGGTGCGTGCGGGAGCGGATCGTCCCGATCACCTTCTCCGGCTCCGTGGTCGCGAAGATGAACTTGAGGTGCTCCGGCGGCTCCTCCACCACCTTCAGCAGCGCGTTGAAGCCGGCCGAGGTCACCATGTGCGCCTCGTCCAGAATGAAGATCTTGTACCTGCTGTGCACCGGCGCGAAGAACGCCCGCTCCCGCAGCTCACGGGCATCGTCGACACCACCGTGCGAGGCGGCGTCGATCTCGATCACGTCGATCGAACCGGGGCCGCCCGTCGCCAGGTCCCGACAGGACTGGCACTCACCGCACGGGGTCGGCGTCGGCCCCTGCGCGCAGTTCAGGCAGCGGGCCAGGATGCGCGCGCTCGTCGTCTTCCCACAGCCGCGCGGGCCGCTGAACAGGTAGGCGTGGTTGACCCTGTTGTTGCGCAGGGCCTGCTGGAGCGGAGCGGTCACGTGCTCCTGCCCGATGACCTCGGCGAAAGTCTCGGGGCGATAGCGGCGGTACAGGGCTAGGGACACACCACCGACGATATCGGGACGAGCCGACAAACGCGTCGCCCCTCGACGGGCCCCGCCCGGCCCCGGGAACGCAAAGACCCCTCGCGCACCCGCCAGAGCCCTCCTACCCTTGCTGCCTTCCGGCCCTGGGGGGGTTCAGAGAGATAACGCCACACGAGGGGCTGAACCCCACAGTACCGGATCCCCGGCCCCCACCTCCACCACCCCACCCTCCCCACCCCCGCTCCGCGATCCGCAGGCCACACCCCCGGGCCACCCTCGACATACGTGGTCGCAAGCACCCCCGAACATGTACTAAGCTCTCCCACGGAGGATTCGCCTAGAGGCCTAGGGCGCACGCTTGGAAAGCGTGTTGGGAGCAATCCCTCACGAGTTCGAATCTCGTATCCTCCGCCGGCAGAAGGCCCGGACCACTCAGTGGTCCGGGCCTTCGTCGTCTCGTGGTCTCAGTCGGTTGCACCTGGCACACCTACCGCAGGGCCCGCTCCGCCTCCGCCGCCACCGCCGTGGCAACAGCTGCCAGTGCGGGCGAGTCGAGGCGCCACTGCTGCCAGTACAGCGGTACATCGACCGTGCGGCCCGAGAGGAACTGGACCAGCGCACCGCTGTGCAGCCGGGGCTCGGCCTGGCTACGCGGGACGAGGCCCCAACCGAGACCGGCAGCCACGGCATCGGCGAAGCCTTCACTTGATGGGACATAGCTCCGCCGGGGACTCGCTTCTCGACCGCCCGTCAGATCTCGGGCGAACGTGTCCTGGAGCTCGTCGCGGCGGTCGAAACAGACCACCGGCGCGTCCGGGAGCAGCCGGGCCGGGTCGCCGTCGAGCCAGCGGGCGGCGAACTGCGGCGTGGCCACCGGGAGGTAGACCATCGCGCCCAGCCGCTGCACCGAGCAGCCCGCCACCGGATGGGGCGAGGAGGTGACCGCCGCCATGACCTCGCCCGCGCGCAGCAGCGCGGTCGTGTGTGCCTCGTCCTCCCGCCGCAGGTCGACGTGGACTCGCGCGTCCTGGGCGAGCGAAGCCAGCGCAGGCACGAACCAGGTCGCAAGCGAGTCCGCGTTGACCGCGATCGGCAGCCAGGAGGGGCCCGACGGCCCGGTGCCCTCCCTGCCCTCGGGCATCCCCAGCGCGTCTCGCGCGTCGCCCTCCAGGCGGGCGAGCTGACGGGCGAAGCGCACCACGACCTGACCCGACTCGGTCGGCCGCACCGGCCGGGAACGCGTCAGCAGCACCCGCCCGGTGCGCTGCTCCAGCGCCTTGATCCGCTGGCTCACCGCCGAGGGCGTCACGTGCAAGGACGCCGCAGCCGCGTCGAAGGTGCCTTCGTCGACCACCGCGAGCAGGGTCCGGACCAGGTCGTGCGGCAGCTCAGCCTTCATGAATGCTAATGATACGTAAGAATCTTTAGCTGGCCTTGCGGTGTGACAGCTACCTACCGTGGCACTCATGGGAAGCACACTCACCGCCACCGCGGCCGGATTCGGGACCGGCCTGTCACTCATCGTCGCCATCGGGGCGCAGAACGCCTTCGTCCTGCGCCAAGGTGTCCGCCGAGAGGCGGTCCTACCGGTGGTCGCGATCTGCGCAGCGTCCGACGCGGTACTGATCGCCTGTGGCGTGGGCGGGCTCGGCGCGCTGATCACAGCGTGGCCGACGGCGCTGACCGCGGTGCGTGCGGTCGGCGCGGCCTTCCTCCTCTGCTACGCCGTGATCGCCGCCCGGCGCGCCTTGCGGGCCTCCAGCTTGGAAGGCAGCGGACCGGCCGGCCGCTCAGGCCGCCGCGCGGTGCTCAGCTGTCTCGCGATGACCTGGCTCAACCCGCACGTCTACCTCGACACGGTGCTCCTGCTCGGCGCCGTCGCAGCCACCCACGGCACGTTGCGCTGGCAGTTCGCGCTCGGCGCCGCACTGGCGAGCCTGTGCTGGTTCGCCGCGTTGGGCTTCGGCGCCCGCCTGCTCACCGACTTCTTCCGCCGCGCCTCCTCCTGGCGTGTCCTGGATGCCCTGGTCGCAACGACGATGCTGTTCACCGGGCTGTCCCTGGCCGCGGGGGCCTGACTGAACCTCATGCTGCGCGGCGTCCTGCCCGGATGATTCGTCCGACTCCGACGACTGGCGATTCGGCCGGTCTCAGTTCTGGTCTCGTTCACCCCCGTCCGAGTGGGTTCGACTACTGCCCGGCGGTTCGTTCCACCACAGGTCAGAATCGCAGTGAACCCCGGCGAACAGCGCCCAGGAGAACGGGAAAGCGTGTTGGGAGCAATCCCTCACGAGTTCGAATCTCGTATCCTCCGCCGGCAGAAGGCCCGGACCGCATCCTTGGGTTCACCTTGGGTTCACGCGGTCCGGGCCTTCGTCGTTCCGTGGCTGACCAGCTGCCTGCTGACGGCTACCAGGTCAGCCAGTACCACCGCCAAGGGGCGGCACCCGCCTCCCGCGCCGACCTCCCCCGAGCGGGGGATGCGGTCCGACCGGACGGACGAGGCGGCGGCACCGGGCGTGGTGGGACCGTCATGGGGTCACGCTTCCCCCTCACCCGTCCCAGCAGCCGGAGCCATCCTGATGACCAGCCACCCGTTTTCCTCGGCCTCCCGGACGCCCGCGCCTCCTCGCTGGGCGGTCCTGGCGGCTTGGGCGACCGTGCTGTGCACGGTGCCGTCCTGCCTGTGGCGGCTCGCCCTCGGGTTCGGCGTCGACGTCGGGTTCACCGGACAGCTCGGGGCGCTGTACACCGGGGTGCCGATCATGGTCTACGTGCTGACGCTGTCGGTGGCCTCGCAGGCAGCCGCCTGCCTGACGCTGGGGCTGGTGCGGCCGTGGGGCGAGGTGGTCCCGCCTCGGGTGCCGTGGCTGGGCGGTCGCCGGATCCCGACGGCGGTGGTGGTCGCGCCGGCGGCCGTCGGCGCCCTGGCGGTGATCGGGCTCTGTGCGGCCGTCACACTGGTGCCGGGCGGGCCGCTGGCCAACCCCGACTTCCCGCAGGGTACGGCGGGCCTGGTCATGGACCTCTGCTACGCCCCGCTACTGGCCTGGGGCCCGCTCGTTGCCGCCCTCACGGTCTCCTATGCTCGACGCCGGTGGATCGGCTCGGCGAGCCGCATCCCGGCGGACCGCCGCTGAGCAGCTGTCACGGTCTCGGTTCTGGTCTCGTTCACCCCCGTCCGGCCACGTTCGGACGTTGCCGAGCAGTTCGCTCCATCGCAGGTCAGGACGCCTGCGACCCCAGGCGGACACCGTCCGGGAGAATTGGAAAGCGTGTTGGGAGCAGTCCCTCACGAGTTCGAATCTCGTATCCTCCGCCTCTGCCAGCCATGGCAGCACGAAGGCCTCGACCGCTCGGCGGCCGGGGCCTTCGTCGTTCGTCGGACCTCCCGCCGTGCAGCTTCACGGGCCCTGCACGGTCTCCGGACCTTGCGGACCTGAAAGCCCATCGCATCCCTTGAGCCGGGGTGTTGCAACAACCCCCGAACCCGGGATGCGGTCCGGATCTCCGTCATCTCGTGACTACGGGTCCGGCGCGCCGCCCGGCCGACGGGGTCACCGCTGTGGGCGCAGGCCGTCCAGGGCGAGATCGATGAACCGGCGCCAGTCACCCACCGCGTTGCGGCTGAGCGCCGCCACCGCGCCGGCGATCATGTAGAGATCGGAGACCCCGGCGTCCCCCCGTACCGTGCCGTCGGCCTGGCCCCGTGCCAGCAACTGCTCGCCGATGTCCAGCAGCTGGGCACCCACCTCCCCACTCGGCTCGGTGTTGCCGAACGTCGCCTCGATGGCCCCGGACACCCCGCGCCCCGCTTCGTGCGTCCGCCCGATCGCGTCCAGGAAGCCCACCAGCGCCTGCCGCGTGTCGGGCAGCGACAGGCACTCCTCGCGCGCGTGGCGCAGGATCCCGGCGAACCGTTCCTCGGCGACTGCGGCGACCAGCGCCTGCCTGGTCGGGAAGTGCCGGTAGACAGTGCCGATGCCGACGCCCGCCGCCTTCGCGACGTCAGCCATCTGCACCGCGTCACCGCGCGCGGCGAACAGCTCACCGGCCACCTGGAGCACCCGGCTCCGGTTGCGCTCGGCGTCCGTACGCGGCTTTCGGCCCGCACTCGTTGACATCTCGGCCACTCCTCCGCTTAATCTCTAAACGGAATCGGATTCCGGGTCCGATTCGTCTTCGGAAGGATACCGCTGTGGAACGCTTCCTCCTGCTCGAAGCCGGTACGTCGCGCCCCGCCACCACCCCGCTTCCCGCAGGTACCGCCGTCAAGGCGAGTACCGACGACACCGAGGGACGCTTCGCCCTCACCGAGCACCGGGGCCCCGGCCCCCTGCTGCCGCCCCACCCGCCGGCTGGGGACGAGATCCTCTACCTGCTCGACGGCGAGCTGACCGTCGAGATCGACGACATCACCCACCACCTCACCCCGGGCATGTGCGCCTTCCTCCCGCGCGGCACCGCCCGCACGATCGACCTCCGGCCCGAGGCCCCCGTGCACGCCCTCCGCCTCTCGATCCCCGCCCCCGCCGCGGGCACCGACGGTCGGCGCCCCGCCCACGTCCTGGCCCGCGGCGAGGTGCGGCGCGGACGGATCCCGGTGCCGCCGGCCTTCGCCGCCAAGGTTCGGGGCACCGACACCGGCGGGCGGCTCTCGCTGCTGGAGATGACGGTCGCTCAGCAGATCCCGCGCCACGTCCACCACCTGGCCGACGAGGCGGTCTACGTCCTCACCGGCGAACTCGCCGTCGAGTTCGCCGGGCGGCGGCACCTCCTCTCCCCCGGCCAGTTCGTCCTCCTGCCGCACGGCATCCCGCACGCCTTGGCCCCCGGCTCCACGCCGCCCCCGCGCGTGCTCCAGATCTCCTCCCCCGGCGGCTGGGAGTGCTTCGTCGAAGACTTCGCCGAGGCCCGAACGTCCGTCAGCACCGCCGGCCGGCTGGACCCCCGCGAACTCAACCGCATCGCAGCCCGCCACGCCATCACCTACGAGGACCCGGCCTGAATCTCGTATCCTCCGCCTCTGCCAGCCATGGCAGCGAAGGCCCCGACCGCTCGGCGGCCGGGCCCTTCGTCGTTTCGTGGCTGCAGTAGCTGGGTGACTGCGGATCAGTGAGCCTCTGCAGGAGGCTGCCCCGGGGTCGGCAGGGTCCGAGCGTGCTGTGATCATCTGATGATGATTCCGCGACCGCGAGCCCGTCCCACGGGAGGTCCCGGACCGATAGCGTTTGCTCCGGGCACGTGAGGCGGGGACGGCCGTGCCGGGCGTCGAGGGGAGCGTGGGCATGCAGCCGCTGACAGCGGACGATCCGCGACAGGTGGGCGAGTACCGGTTGCTGCGGCAGCTCGGTGCGGGCGGCATGGGCCGGGTCTACCTGGGCCGGACCACGGGCGGGCGGACTGTAGCCGTCAAGGTCGTCCGTCGCGATCTGGCCGGGGACCCCGAGTTCCGGGCCCGGTTCCGTCAGGAGGTGGCGGCGGCCCGGCGGGTCAGCGGTACCTGGACGGCACCGGTCCTGGATGCGGACACCGAGGGCGAGCATCCCTGGGTGGCCACCGGCTACGTCGCCGGGCCCGCGCTCACCGCCGCCGTACGGGACTTCGGGCCGCTGCCCGAGCCGGCCGTGCGGACCCTCGGCGTCGGCCTCGCCGAGGCGCTCGCCCATGTGCACGGCCTCGGACTGGTGCACCGGGACGTCAAGCCGTCGAACGTGCTGCTGACGCTGGACGGGCCGCGCCTGATCGACTTCGGCATCGCCCGCGCCCTGGACGCCACCACCGTGCTCACCCAGTCCGGCCAGGTGTTCGGCTCGCCGGGCTTCATGTCGCCGGAGCAGGCGAACGGGCTGCCCGCCGGGCCGGCCGGCGACGTCTTCTCGCTCGGCGCGGTGCTCGCGTACGCGGCGACCGGCACGATGCCGTTCGGCTCCGGGGTGAGCGCGCCCGTCCTCCTCTACCGGGTGCTGCACGAGGAGCCGGACGTCTCCGGGCTGGACGGGCCGCTGCGCGCGATAGTGCGCGACTGCCTGGCCAAGGACCCGTCCGCCCGTCCGACGCCCGGTCAGCTGCGGGAGCGGCTCGACGGCGACGGCGCGGCCGCCGCCCGGCTGGGGCACGGGGACTGGCTGCCGACGGCGCTGGCGGCGGCGGTCGGGCGCAGCGCCGTGCAGTTGCTGGATCTGGAGGGGGAGCGGGAGGCCGGGGCGGGGACGGTCGCGGGGGACGGGGCTGCTGCGGCAGCTCCTGGAACCCGGGCCCCCGCCGAGGTCCGGACGGTTGCCGAGGCGGCGAGGGCGGCGCGAGTGGCCGAGGCGGCGAAGGCTGGACCGGGCGACGGTGTGCCCGGGTTCGGGCCGCCGGCGCCGCCGGGTTTCGGCCCGCCGGCCACAGGGCCGGTCGGACCGTACACACCGCCCCCGCTCCCGCCCCCGCTCCCGACACCGTCGGTACCGGTCACGGCGGCGGGCTACGGGCCGCACCCACAGCCGCGCGGCAAACGGGGGTACGGCGCGCTGGCGGCCGTGCTGGCCGTCGTACTGCTGCTGGGCGGCGGATACCTGCTGACCGAGCGGCTGCGGGATGACGACCGGCAGGCCGATGCTTCCGCCGGCGCGTCGAACCCCGGGCCGACCGCCCCGGCCGCGGGCAGGACGGCGCCCGCCGCCCCGGCTTCGGAGAGCCCTGATCCGGCCGACGACAGCCCCGCGCCCGGCGCCGTCCCCACCGACCCGGGGCCGGGCACCATCCCCACGAAGTTCCTCGGGACGTGGGTCGGCCAGCGCAAGGCCGCCAACGGGGACGTCACCACCGTCACCCTCACCATCGTCCAGTCGGCGCCGAGTGAGGAGAAGAGCAAGATCCGCGCCGAGACGCCGAATACCGGCACCTGGTGCGAGGGTGCGTGGACGCTCAGCGAGGCCGACGAGAGCAAGGCCACCTACGCGTCCCGGGAGACCGGCTCCTCGCCCGGTGACACGTGCATCACCGACAGGTCGATCTACCGCCTGATCACGGCACCGTCGGACGGCACACTCCACTACAGCCCGGACCTGCTCAAGCCGGAGGAGTACATGGTGCTGCGGAGGAAGGGCTGAGGCGCGTTCCGGACCGCACCAGCGGCCCGGGCCTTCGTCGTTTCGCGGGGTCGGCTGGGGCCGGGGGCGGTCTCAGGCTGTCGGTTCGGCGGTGTTGAGGCGGGGGCGCGGGACGCGATCGGTGGCCGGGGCGGTGGCGGCGCGGAGTTCGGACGGTCCCCATGCGCTGACCGTCACGTCGTCGCCGACGGACAGTCGGCCGGCCCGGATCACGGCCGCCTTCACACCGAAGGCGACGCCGCCCTCGGCTGCGCGCCGGTGGGAGGCGAGCGTGCGGAGCGGTTCACGCCCGGTCCGACGCCCTGACCGCTGGTCGACCAGGGTGACGGCGCAGCGGATGGCGAGCTTGGCGTACGCCAGCTCCACCGAACCCACCGTGATGCGTCGCGCGCGGTCCTCGGTGTGGGGGTCTTCCCAGCCGTCCACGACGATGTTCGGGCGGAACCGGCTGATCGGCAGCGGTTCCGCGCCGTCCGCGCCGAGGCGCCGGTTGAGCTCGGCCATGGACGAGCGGGAGACGAGGTGCACCGCGCAGCTGTCGGCGTAGCCCGACGGGCCCGCGACGAGTCCGTCGGTGATCCGGTCGTGCTCGGGCGGCACCCGCACGAGCCGGCTCGGCCCGCCCACGACGCCGGAGAGCCAGGCTGCCACCTCGTCGCCCTGGTCGATGCCCGTACGAGTCGCCGCGGACGTACGCCGGGGCCGGCCCGCTCAACGTCACCCGCCGGCCGGCAACACCGGGTCAGTGACGTGGATCACGGCAACGGCGGGACGCGGCCGGACAGGTGTGGCTGTGGAGAAATCGATACGTGCTCGGGTACGAGCCGGGGATTCGGTGGCGTTCGGGGAGATCTTCGAGGATCACGCCCGCGCGGTGTACCGGCATGCCGTCCGGATGACCGGGGACTGGGCCGTCGCCGAGGACGTGGTCTCACTGACCTTTCTGGAGGCATGGCGCTTGCGCGCGCGGGTCGACCCCGAGGGCGAGAGCCTGCGGCCCTGGCTGCTGGGCATCGCCACCAACGTCATCCGCAACACCCGCCGGGCCGCACGCCGTCATCAGAAGGCACTCGCCAAGCTGCCGCCGCGCGATGTCGCGCCCGACTTCGCGGCCGAGCTGACCGGCCGCATCGCCGACGCCGAGCAACTCGCCGCCGCGAAGGCCGCGCTGGAGCAGCTGCGCCCGGCCGAGCGGGAGGTGTTCGCCCTGTGCGTGTGGGAGGGCCTGGACCACGCGGCCGTCGCCGAGGCGCTCGGCAAGCCGGTCGGGACGGTCCGCTCCCGGCTGTCGCGCGCCCGCACCCGGCTGCGGGAACTCACCGCGAAGGAGATGGCTGCGACTCGCTCCGCAAGACGTGTGCAACGCACGGACACCGACGGACAGGTAACAGGTGACCGCGAACACGTGGTCCGGTCGACCAGGGAGACGATCCGATGACTGCCACCCCCCGGCACCGGTCGCAGCAGGCCGAGCAGGAGGAACTGGCCCGGATGCTGCCGGCCGCAGCCGACCCGGAGCTCTCCCTTCGCCGCCACCTCCTTCTGAAGGAACACCTGATGGACACCGTGACCGAGAACTCTCGGCGCTCGGCCAAGCGCCGGACCCTGGCCCTGCGCGTGGCGCTCCCGCTGGGCCTGGCCGCCACCGTGGCCGGGGTCGCTCTCACCTCTGGGACCGGCCGCTCCGTCGCGCCCAACCCGGGCGTTGCCGCCGCCGGGGGCCAGTCGCCGGGCAGTATCACCAACGCGGCCTACACCCTGCAGAGCAGCAGCGACGACCTCGTCAAGCTCACGATCCTCGACTGGTACCAGCCGGTCGACACGACCCAACTGCAGCATGATCTGGACCGGTTCGGTGTCCGCAGCCGTGTCTACGCCGGCGAGCCCGGCTGCCACGCCCCCGAGCCGGAGTCGCCCTCCTACCCGCCGGACGCCGCGGTCGAGGCGGACCGTCAGGGCAGCCAGGGCCGACTGTCCTACTACGGCTGGGACATGGGCTCGGAAGGTCTCAAGGAAGTCCTCACCATCCGCCCCAGCGCCATCCCTGCCGACCTACAGCTCTTCATCTACCTCCCCCTCGCCAAGACGGACCCTGCCAACGGCTCCCGCGAGCTGCAGGCCGGTCTCATGAAGAGTCCCGCCCCCAGCTGCATGCCCAGCAAGACCTACGACAACCCGCTGGCCAGCCTGTACCCGACACCGGCACCGACGCACTGAGCCTGCCGGCACCCCGCTATCGGCGTAACGTCCGCTGGGAAGACCGTGTCAGCGCCCCGGCCGGGCCGCACGCGGTGCGGACTGCCACCGGACCGCACCCGGCTTCCCGACGGACGTGCCGCCGCAACGGACCGCCTTCTTGACCCAGGGCCGCCTGAGCATCTTCAGGCGGGTCGGCTGACGTCCAGGCGTTCGGGCGCCGGTTCGAATCCTGCCGCCCGGTAGGTGGCGACGGCGGCGGCGTTCGAGCTCGGGGTGCAGACGAGTGCGCTTGATGCACCCATGTCCCGCAGTGTGGCAGCGGCGGCGGCGCAGATCGCGGCGCCGTGGCCGTGTCCGCGATGGTCGGCGTGGACGCCCATCGGTTCCAGCAGGCCGGGCCTGCCGGGGCCGGCCGACCAGACCGTCACGGCGGCCACCGCGTTCTGCTGGTCGTCGTAGCCGATCAGGCAGCGGGCGTCGGCGTAGACCGGTCCGGCAGCGAGGACGTGCCAGACCTCCTCGGTGAACCTCGGGCTGCCGAACGCCGAGCGGTGCACCGCGGTCCGCACCTTCGCCGTCTCGGGGCCGGCCACCTCGATTCGCAGGTCGGAGTCCTTCGCCGGCTCGGAGAGGTCGTGGCGCAGCGGCGTCCACGGCTCGTCCAGATTCCAGCCCGCCTCCAGGAGGACCTCGCGGAGCCGTGCACCGCTGGGGACCTCGAGGCCGACCTTCCCGGGCGGCAGGACACCGCGCTCCGGATCATCGAGGTCCGCCGCCAACTGACGGGCCAGGTCCTCGTCCTGTCGCAGGTCCGGCGCGGTCGTCAGGCGCAGCACATCGGGGGCGTCCAGGTATCCGACGGCGATGATCCGCCCGTCCGCGCTCCAGGTGCGGACGGCCGCGGCCAGCCGCTCCGCGCCCAGCGCCCAAGCCCAGCCGAGGTCCCCCGGATGGAGTTGCAGCGGCGTCCGGTCGTCCTGCCATGCGCGGAGCGCGTCCACGACCCCGGTCAGCCCGTCGACGCCGGGCTCGCTCAAAACGATCGTCATGTCCCCGCATCCCACCCCATCGCGGTGACCGGCCGCACCCGATTATTCTCTGGTGGGAGGAGAGGGTGAGCCTCGACGGGCTGCATCGATGGCTTCTCGCCGATCTGCTGACCGGCGGCAGCGACTTCCCCTCCGCGGAGCGACATCGCTGGTCGGCACCCCTGGAGTGGCCCGACCGACGCGCTCGGCCGCTATCCGGCGGACCCGGTCAGCGGCCGCCGTTGCAACAGGTACAGGTGTCCGTCCGCGAAGGCCCACTCGATGTCCTGCGGTCCGCCGAAGACCTGTGCGCAGCGGGCGGCCAGGTCGCGCAGCTCGGCGAGTTGCGCGTCGTCGAGGCAGAGCGCTCGGACGCGTTCGGGTGGGACGGCGACCTGGCTGGTGCCGCCGAGCGGTGAGGGCCGAACGGCGATGTCCTTCACTCCCGGGACGCGTTCCCGCACCTGGCCGGTGCCGTCGATCCGGTAGCGGTCCGGGACGACCAGGCCTTCGACCACCGACTCGCCCAGGCCCCAGCTCGCCTCGACCACCACGGCTTCGGAACCGTCGAGCGGATCGCGGGTGAACAGGACACCGGCGCAGTCGGCCGCCACCAGGGCCTGTACGACGACCGCGATACGCGGTTGCCCCGCCAGCCCGAGCCGGCGGCGGTAGGCGAGCGCGCCTGGGGAGCGGGCGGACTCCCGTACGGCCCGGACCGCGTCGGCCAACGCCTCGGGAGTGTTCACGTTGAGGCAACTGAGGTGCTGGCCGGCGAAGCTCGCCCGGGCGGAATCCTCGCCGGGGGCCGAGGAGCGCACTGCCAGCGGCCGGCCCGGTGCCGAGGATCCGCCGAGAAGTCGGTCGACCGCCGATCGCAGCGCCTCCTGTGCGGCGGTGGCGCCCTCGGCGATCGCGTCCACGAATGGCCAGGAGAGGGCGAGGCCCGGCGGCACCGGCAGTCCGGAGCGGACGGCGGAGGCAAGGTTCGCGGCCTTGCCACCGTACCGGGCCTCTCCCGTCGCGGACCCTAGCGGCACCACCTCGGCGGGCGAGGTCCTCATGACACGACCGCCACTTCGCCGGCCCGGCCGTCGACCCGGACCCGGGCTCCGTCGGGGAGTACCGCAGTGGCATCCGTACAGCCGACCACTCCCGGGATCGCGAACTCCCGAGCGACGATGGCCGCGTGTGACAGCGCCCCGCCGCGGTCGGTGACGATCGCACCGAGCAGCGGCAGGACGATGTTGAAGGCCGTCGTGGTCGCATTGGTCACCAGGACGTCGCCCGGCTGAAGCCGCCCGAACTCCGCCACATCGTGGATGACTCGTGCGGTGCCCTCGTAGACCCCGGGGCACGCGCCCAGACCGTGCACGGTCCGTCCCACGGTACGTGCCGCGGGGGTTCCGAACATCGCCTGGACCACCGCTCCGAGGCCCCGCTCCAGTCGTGCGGCAGCCGGCGGCAGCCACTGCGGTGGCAGCGGATCGCCCGGGGGCGGCCCGAGAAGCGGTGGGGCGTCGGAGTACCGGGCATGTTCCCGGTAGCGGGCGCGGTCGGCCAGTTCGGCGGGGTCCGGCCCGGCGCCGGTACGGACCAGTTCGCGCAGCTCGATGTAGCCGGCCTCGACCAGATGGGCGGGGTCGGTGATCCGTCCGCTCCGGGCGAGTCTCCGGCCGACGGCCAGGATGGCGCGGCGGGTGAGGCCGACGGCCGGGAGGTCGGCGGACGATCCGCGTTCGTCGCGCAGCCGGGACACCAGCCGGGCCTCGGCGAGCAGTTCGTCGAAACGGCCGCGGTGCGGCGGGGGCACGGCACTACGCAGCTCGGCTGCCGTGTCGGCTGCCCACTCCTCGTTCGCGGTCGGCGGACCGGCCGCCGCGGTACGGATGGCACTGACCACGAGACCGGGCATCTCCAGGACGCAAGGGTCCCCGACGTCCTCGCCGTTGACGGGACGCCAGCCCACCTGGTCGAGGTACGCGGCGGCCGCGGCGCCGGTCGGGCCCGGTAGCGCGCGCAGCGAATCCAGCAGCCGGGCGGGCTCGATGGACGCGCCGAAGAGCTTGCGCGCCTCGGGGTCGGCGGTGACCGCCGCGGTCAGCCGCGCGAGCTCCTCGCCGGCCGCCAACGGGTCCGAGCTCGATCCGGCCAGCGGCGCGAGAATCTCCGCCGGAGTCCGGCTGGTCCACTCCTGACAGTGCGCCAGGAAGTCGCCCATCGGCAGCAGAGCGGGCATGTTGAACAGATGGTGCAGGTAGCAGGCCCTCCGCTGGTGCTCGCGGCAGCGGTCGAGGTGGGCCAGCAGGTCCGCGTCGTCCAGGGCGGCCGGCTCCACCCGCAGCAGCACCCGGTGGTCGGCGAGCAGCGACGGCTTCACCTCGCTGTCCCAGCGGCGGAGGTCTTCGCGCCACAGTCGCCGCTCGAAGACCGTCGCGCTGGTCGCCAGCCGTTCCCGGATACGCGGGTCGTCGGCCGCGATGCGCTCCCACACTTCGTGCGGCGGGTGGTCCGAGACGTCCGGCGGCGCGCCCATCGGCCGGGGGCAGTAGTAGCTGAAGCCGTTGACGAACGCCCAGTCGAGACGCTCCAGCAGCGAGCCGTACCGGCGCAGGCCGTCGCCGAAGCCCCGGCCGAACTCGGCCGGGAAGATCTCGGCGTGGAAGCGGGTGGCAGGGCGGGTGAAGTGAGTGGCATCGAGGGACCAACTGCCCGGTCCCGGAGGGGCGAATGCGGGTGCGGCGGCGATACTCATGGCTTCTTCCTCCTCGCCGCTCGAATGGTTCGACTGACCAGGTGACACTGACCGGGTGACTCAGGTGGCGGCTGCGCCTGCCGGCCCCTCTGGATCGCGCTTGAGAGCATCGGTGAGCACCCGGACCGCCCAGGCGGCCGCCTCGCCGGCCTCGGCTCCGTCGAGTCCTGTCTGCTCACGCATGGCCTGCCAGGCCGGTGCGCTCACCAGCAGGTAGAGGACCGCGACCGCGCGCCGCCGGGCCGTCGGGGAGGCCGCGTCGGTGACCTCGGCAAGCGCCGTCTCCACCGAGCGGAACCGGTGGGCCCGGCCCTGGCGCCGAAGCGGCAGGGCCGCCTTGAGGTTCAGCAGGGCCAGGATGAGTGCCTCGTGCTCGTCATACGAGCGGTAGAGCTCCGGAGTCAGGCGGCGAAGCCCTTCGAGGGTGTCCGGATAGGACAGCATGAGCACGTGGAGGTTTTCCTGGGCCCACTCGTTCCACGCCACGAAGAGTTCTTCCCGGGTCGGGAAGTGGCGGTAGACGGTGCGGACGGCAATCTTCGCGCGCCTTGCGACGAGCGGGACGGTGAGCTCTTCCACGGTCTCATCGGCGATGGCTTCGGTCAGTGCCGTGAAGATCCGCTGGCGGGTCTGCTCCATCTGCTCGGCCCGCAGCGGGCTCTCGTACCGACGTCCCTCATTCATGACACGTTGACGGTACTCCAATACATGCCAAACTGTCAATAAACGGGCAAATCATCCATCCGGCTCAAACAAGGGCCTCAGCCGGCGCGACTCGGGCGCGGGGGTGTGCCCTGGATCACAGGGCGGCTTTCCGGGCGGGCGAAATGCCCCGGGCGCCGGGACGGTTGGCACCTGCAGACATTCAATGCACGTGCACATACCGTCTGGTAACGAGGAACATCCATGACCATCACCGCGTCCTCCGCCTCCCGCGCGGCCGAGATCCTCTCCCGGCCCGTCGCGCTGAACGGCCTGACCGTCCCGAACCGCATCGTGATGGCGCCGATGACGCGCATGTTCTCCCCGGGCGGCGTCCCCGGCGAGGACGTGCAGGCGTACTACGCCCGGCGCGCCGCCGCGGGCGTGGGCCTGATCCTCACGGAGGGGACCTACGTCGGCCACGAGTCGGCCGGGCAGAGCGACCGGGTGCCGCGGTTCCACGGCGAGGAGCAGCTGGCGGGCTGGGCGAAGGTCGCCGAGGCGGTCCACGCGGCCGGCGGGACGATCATGCCGCAGCTGTGGCACATCGGCATGGTGCGCAAGCAGGGCGAGCCGCCCTTCGCCGACGCCCCCGCCGTCGGCCCCTCCGGCCTGCGCCTGGACGGCACCGAGGGCACCGGCAAGGCGATGACCCGGAGTGATCTGGACGACGTCATCGGCGCCTTCGCCGAGGCCGCCGCGGCCGCCGAGCGCACCGGCTTCGACGGCGTCGAGCTGCACGGCGCCCACGGCTACCTGCTCGACCAGTTCCTGTGGGCGGCGACGAACCGCCGGACCGACGCCTACGGCGGCGACCACGCGGACCGTACGAAGTTCGCGGCCGAGATCGTGGCCGCCGTCCGCGAGGCCGTCTCGCCCGACTTCCCGGTGGTCTTCCGCTACTCGCAGTGGAAGCAGGAGGCCTACGACGCCAGGCTCGCCGAGACCCCGGAGGAGCTGGAGGCCGTCCTGGCGCCGCTCGCCGCGGCCGGCGTCGACGTCTTCCACGCCTCCACCCGCCGCTACTGGCAGCCGGAGTTCGAGGGTTCGGACCTCAACCTGGCGGGCTGGACGAAGAAGCTCACCGGCCGGCCCACCATCACCGTCGGCTCGGTCGGCCTCGACGGCGACGTCATCCGCGCCTTCGCGGGCGAGGGCGCCCAGGTCCAGGGCATCGACGAGCTCCTCGACCGCCTGGAGCGCGACGAGTTCGACCTGGTCGCCGTCGGTCGCGCGCTGCTCCAGGACCCGCAGTGGGCGGCGAAGGTCCTGGCGGGCCGGTTCGACGAGCTGAAGCCGTACGACGTGGCGGCCCTGAAGACCCTGAGCTAGCGGACCCCGCGCCGCGGGTTTGGGAGGACGCCGCGGGCAGAAGGCCCGGACCGTTGCGACGGTCCGGGCCTTCGCCGTCCCACCGGTGGTGCGGGGGACGGCGGGGGACGGCGGGTCAGTGGGCGACGGCGTCCGCGGCACGGGAGTCGCGGGCGACGGCGTCCGCGTCCGCGTCCGCGGCACGGGAGCCGCGGGAGCCACGGAAGCCCCGGAGGACGAGCCAGCCGGCGAGGGAGAGCTCCCAGGCGAAGACCGGCAGGGCCGCGGCCGCTCCGGGACCGGAGAGCTGCCCGTAGAGCCCGAACCACACGGCCACGGCGGAGGCGCAGATCAACGGCCCGCCCACCAGCCCCAGGGCGGTGATCGTCCGCGGCACGACCCGGGCCCGGTGGAGGAGCAGGGCCAGCAGCAGGGTGTTGACGCCGAGGATCAGGTTGGGCCCGAGCAGGAACGTCCAGTCGTGGACCGCGAGGAGTGCCCTGGCCGCCGTGACGGAGGCCCCGGCGTCCGACGGAGCCGCGTCCCGGCGGAGCGTCACCACCGCGAGCACCGCGACCAGACCGAGGATGATCACGACCGCCTCCAGCAGCCGGGCGCAGACATAGCCGAGGGCGATCCCCTCGTGCTGGCGCCGCAGCACCGGAAAGAGCGTCACCCCGGTGCCCGCCACCGCCAGGGCCAGCACCACTTCGCACAGCGCCCCGAGCAGCACCCGGTTGTCGGCGCCCGCACCCAGCACGTAGTCCGCGCCGCCCAGCACCGGGCGGTAGAGCGCCACCCCGGCGATGGCGGCGACCTCGGTCACCAGGAACAACACGCCCGCCGCGATGCCGTTGCGTCTGTCCGCGCCTCTGTCTGCGTTCATTCGGAGCTCCCCACCCGGTCCAGGTGTACGGCGTACACCTGGTGCTGACCATAGGCGTACGCCGTACACTCGTCAAGATGAAGCAGTCAGCGGACGGAGCGCGGCGGGCGCCGCTCAGCCGGGAACGGGTCCTGCGCGCGGCGGTGTCGTTCGCCGACGGCGCCGGGACGGACGCGATCAGCATGCGCAAGCTCGCCCAGGAGCTGGGCGTCGTGCCGATGGCGCTCTACAAGCACGTGGCCAACAAGGACGAACTCCTCGACGGCATGGTGGATCTGGTCGTCGGCGAGATCGGCCCACCCGGGGCGGGCGAGTGGCGGCTCACGATGCGCGCGCACATCCTCGCCGCGCGCCGGGTCCTGCTGCGCCACCCCTGGGCCGCCGGCGTGATCCAGTCCCGCACCAGTCCGACCCCGGCCGTGCTCGGCCACCTCGACTCCATGGCCCGCCTGTTCCGGGCCGGCGGCTTCTCCGTCTCCCTCACCCACCACGCCATGCACGCCATGGGCAGCCGGCTGCTGGGCTTCAGCCAGGAACTGTTCGACGACACCGCCGCCACCCCCGACCCGGCGCTCCTCCAGCAGCTGGCGCGCGCCTACCCCCACATCGCGGAACTGGCCGGAGCCGTCGGACACGACGCGGCGTCGACCGTCGGCAACTGCGACGACCAGGCCGAGTTCGAGTTCGCGCTGGACCTGCTCCTGGGCGGACTCGAACGCCTGAGGGCGGCCGAGAGCGTCGGCCGCGGCACATAGTCGTCCACCCGACGTGCGGTGCGTTCGACGCGCCGCCCCAAGGGAGTTCGGTCCACGTTCCGCATAGGCCTCACTGCTTCGACGCCCTCGCCACCCGGCGCACCCGGCCGGCCGTGACCGAGGAGGTGGCCGGGAGTTCGCCGCACGGCGGGGCGGGGCGCTCCGGTGCCCTCAGGCGGCGCGGGCGGTGCGGCGGTAGCTGCCGGGCGGTTGGCCGTACTCCCGCTTGAAGGCCTTGGCGAAGGCGTACTCGGAGCCGTAGCCGGTCCGGGCGGCGACCGTGGTCAGCGGGGCCTCGGACTCGCGCAGGAGGGTCGCGGCGGTGGTCAGGCGCCAGCGGGTCAGGTAGGCCATCGGCGGTTCGCCGACGAGCGTGGTGAAGCGGCGGGCGAAGGCAGCGCGGGACAGTCCGGCCCGGCCGGCCAGGGACTCGACCGTCCACGGCGCCGACGGGTCCTCGTGGATGGCGGTCAGGGCCGGTGCGACGGCGGAGTCGCCGAGCGCGGCGGCCCAGCCGGCGGCGGCCGCGGGCGGCTGGTCCTCGAACCAGGCGCGCAGGATGTAGAGGAGCAGCGAGTCGATCAGGGCCGGGACGATGCCGGCCGATCCGATCCGGGGCTTCTCCAGCTCGGTGCCGAGGAGTTGGACCGCCGCGCTCAGCTCGGGGTGGCGGCCGTGCCGGGTGGGCAGGTGGACGACCTCGGGCAGTTGGCGGACCAGCGGGTGCGGACGGCCCTGGTCCAGGTGGTAGTTGCCGCACAGCAGGCTGGTGCGGGGGCCGTCGCCGCCGAGCGTGACCAGGCCGATCGGCGACCCCGGCCGGTACTGGTCGGGGCGCTCCTCCTCGGCCGGGGTGGTGGGATGGTCGGCGAGGATGTGGCCGCGGCCGTCCCGCAGGAAGACCACGTCGCCGGGGCTGAGCGCGATCGGCTCCGTACCGGGCGCGTCCTCCAGGGGGACCAGCCAGCACGTCCCGTACAGCACCACGTGGAACCCGGCGCCGGCGACCGGGGGGAGGCGCAGGCCCCAGGGGGCGCGGCCCTCGGTGCGTACGGACGTGGGCTGCCCCGTCCGCATCGAACTCAGCGCCTCGGTCAGGATGTCCAACGCCTTCCCCCACTTCCCCGTACGTCCGACGCGTTCGGCCTTCCACCTTAGGGGCGCGGTCAGGCGACGGTCAGGACGACCTTGCCCTGCACCCGGCCGGACCCGACCAGTTCGTGGGCCTTGCCGGCCTCGGCCAGCGGGAAGGTCTCGCTGACGTGCGGGCGGATGCGGCCCGCGTCGACGAGTGCGGTGATGGCCTCCAGCGAGGCGTAGTCGGGCTCGACCGAGACGCCTGCGAAGTGCCGGCCGGCGGCCTCGATCCGGGCGGCGAGCTCCTGGTTCCAGTGCTCCATGATGCTGACCAGGGTGCCGCCGGGGCGCAGCACCGCCAGGGCACGTTCGCCCTCGGACGAGGAGTCGAAGACGACGTCGACGTCGCGGACCGCCTCGGTGTAGTCGGTGGTCCGGTAGTCGATCACCTCGTCGGCGCCCAGGCCGCGCACGAACGCGTGCTTGGCCTCGCTCGCCAGGGCGATGACGTGGGCGCCCCGGGCCTTCGCGATCTGCACCGCGAAGTGGCCGACGCCGCCGGCCGCGCGGTGGACCAGTACCCGCTGCCCCTCGGTCACCCGGGCCGCGTCGACCAGCCCCTGCCAGGCGGTGAGGGCGGCGAGCGGAACGGCGGCGGCGTGCACGTGGTCGAGCGTCGCGGGCTTGCGGGCCACCTGTCGCGAGGGGACGGCGACGTACTCGGCGTAGCCGGTGGCCGCGCGGGGGAAGAACGGCATGCCGTAGACCTCGTCGCCCGGCTTGAACCGGGCCCCCGGACCGGCCTCCTCGACGACGCCCGAGATGTCCCAGCCGACGCCGAACGGCGGCTCGCCGAGCAGCGGGTAGGCGCCCGAACGGACGGCCACGTCCACCGGGTTGACGGCACTCGCGTGGACCCGGACCAGGACCTCGCCGCCGAGCGGGGTCGGGCGCTCGATCTCGACGGTCTCCAGAACCTCGGGGCCGCCGAAGGACTGCTGGGTGACTGCGCGCATGGGAGGACTGCCTTCCTGGCTCGTCCGGCCCTCGTTCGGCCGGTTGCTGTTGTCCCCAACCCTAGGAAGATCCGACGAGCCGATGAATATCCTCCAGTCTTCGGAAGATGTCCCAGCGTCTTGCGGCGCGGGCGGCCCGCACAACCGTCACCCGCGGCCGGAATTGACCCACGGAGGGGCCGCCGGAATGCCCTTCCGAACAGGTCTCCCGCCTTCTAGATTCATGATCATGACGAACGCCACCGCACCCGCACCCGCCGCCACCTCTGCCCGGGCTCCCCGGATCAACTTCGCCAAGGCCGCCCCGGCGGCCTTCAAGGCCCTGATCGGCTTCGACGCCGCCGCCCGCGAGGGCCTCGACCCGGCGCTCGTCGAACTGGTCCAGATCCGCGCCTCGCAACTCAACGGGTGCGCGTACTGCCTGCACCTGCACACCTCGGACGCGCGCAAGGCCGGTGAGAGCGAGGAGCGGCTGCACCTGGTCGCCGTCTGGCAGGACGCCGCGCACTTCTTCACCGAGCAGGAGCAGGCCGCCCTCGCGCTGACCGAGGCCGTCACGCTGATCGGGCAGGCGGGCCTGCCCGACGACGTGTACGCGAGGGCCGCCGCCCAGTTCACCGAGGAGGAGCTGGCCCGCCTGCTGGCCCTGGTCCTCACCATCAACACCTGGAACCGGATCGCCCTCAGCACCGCCAAGGTGCCCGGCACCGACGAGCGCGTGGCGCACTGACGCGGCGTGCTGGCGCGGCGCACCGACGTGACGTACAGATGTGGCGCACCGACGCGACCCCACGCGTGGGCGCCCGGCGGCGCCCACCCGGGGGCCGGGCGGATCAGGGGCGGAGGTGGCCGAGGACGGAGCGGAAGGCCCGCTCGATGGCCTCGCGCGACTCGTCCGTCGGGTCGAGGGTGTCGAACCCGTGGTGGCCGTGCGGGACATCGATCACTTCGAGGTCCGTCTGCCGCGCTTCGGCCTCGGCCACGAACGCCTCGACCGTCGCGGCGATCTCGGCGACCTCCAGGCCCACGCGGGTCAGCACGACGGGCAGCCGGCCGGCCCCGGCCAGGGCGACCGCCGGGCGGAACCGGCTGTCCACGACGTGCCAGCCGGGCAGCGGCGCGAGGACGGGGTAGGTCGCGGCGAGGCAGCGCAGCCAGGACGGGGGCGCGGACAGCCAGTCCGCCGAGAGCAGACTGCCGCCGGAGAAGAACCAGAGGGCGATGCGGTCGCCGTCGACGCGCGGGTCGGCGCGGAGCAGTTCGACGGCGTCGGCGACGTCCTGCGCGGCGAGCGGGTAGTCGGCGAGGGAGTGCAGCCGGTGGTCCAGGGTCGCGCCGATCACGCCCCGGCTCGCCGCGTACCGGCCGTGGCCGACGTAGGTCGTCCAGTCCCTCGGGGTGGGCTGCAGGCCCTCGGGGACGGGGCCGCCGTGGACGAACAGCACCGCCGGCCGCGGCGCCCCCGCCTCGACGAGGTCCGACGGCAGGTGGAGGTCCACCCGGCCGACGCGCTCACGGGCCTGCTCGGGCACGTCCAGCACGAACGGGCGGAGGTAGCCGGGCTGCTCCTCCGTCGGGGGCGCGGTCAGCCGGTGGCCCTCGCCGGCGGCGGCGCGGAGCAGGAGGTCGGCCAGGTCGTCGGGGCGGGAGAGCATCGGCCAGTGGCCGGTGTCCAGGTCGAAGAAGCCCACCCGGGGGTCGGCCAGCGCCTTGAGCTGCGGCATGCCCAGCGTCATCAGACCTTCCAGCTTGGCGATGCTCATCCCGCTCGCGGTGCAGAAGATGCCCGAGGTCGGCACCGCCGCGAGCGCCCCCGACAGCCGGAGCGGCTGGGTGAAGGTGGCGCTCGGCTGCGGCGAGGCGAGGTCGGTCAGCCGGGCCAGCGCCTCCTCCGAGAGCCCGGCGGTGCTCCCCCAGCGCTGCCACGCGTCGGCGGCCGGCGGGGCGATCCGCCAGTCGTCCCCCTCCGGTCCCGCCGGGTTCAGCAGCCGCCCCCGCACCTCCTCGTCGGGAACCGACTGGAGTGCGGCGTCACCGTCCTGGGGCATGCCCGCGTCCAGGTAGACGATCCGGGCGATCCGCTCCGGGCGCCGATCGGCCGCGCCCAGCACGGGGTGGATGCCGTAGTCGTGGCCGACGAGCACCACCTCCGGCGCGTCCGTCTCGTCGATCAGCCGCAGCACGTCGTCGATGTGCGTCTCCAGACCCGTGTCCGGGCCGGCCAGGTGACGGCGGTCCCCCAGGCCGGTGAGCGTCGCCGGGGACACCTCGGCCCCGGACTCCCGCAGCCTGGCGGCCACCTCCCGCCAGACCTGGCCACCGGTGAAGGGACCCGACACCAGTACGAACGTCGTCATGATCATCTCCTCGCGTATCGTCCGTCAGGCCGACCTCCCGGCCGCCCGTGCACACGGGTACGGTAGGAACTCCCCCTGAGGGAGGTTCAAGTCATGTCGCCCGACGTCATGTGGAGCATCGGGGAGCTGGCCGAGCGCGCGGGCACCACGGTCAAGTCCGTCCGCTTCTACTCCGACCGCGGCCTGTTGCCCGAATCCGGCCGGAGCTCCGGCGGGCACCGCCGCTACGGCCCGGAAGCGCTGGACCGGCTCCGACTGATCCGCTCCCTGCGCACGCTCGACCTGCCCGTCCCCGAGGTGGGCCGGGCCCTGGAGCACGAGTCGGCACTGGAGGACGCCGTCGCCCGGCAGTTGCGCGAAGTCGGGTCGCAACTGGCCGCCCTGCGCTGGCGCGAGGCCGCCCTCCACCTGCTCCAGGACTGCACCCCCGCCGAGCGCGCCGACCGGCTCAGCCTGATCGGTACGGTGGCCGGCCCGCCCGACACCACCGTGATGGCCCGCTTCTGGCGCCGTGTGCTGCCCCCGCGCCTCCCCGCCGCGCTGCTCACGGCGGTCATCGACGCGGCCGTCCCGGAGCCCCCCGCCGACCCGAGCCCGGCCCAGGTCCTGACCTTCGCCCGGCTGCACGCGCTCACCGCCGCCGGCCGGCTCAGCGTCGACGTCTGCCGGCCCGACCTCCGCGACCCCGGTGACGACTACCGGCCGGCGGTGCTCTACCAGGGCCTCGGCTTCGCCTACGAACTGGCGGCGGCGGAAATGGCGAAGGGGGCGTCGTACGCGGGCGAATCCCTGGACTGCTTCGTCGCCGCGCACGCCGACTCCAGGGGCCTGCAGGACACTTCGGAGTTCCGTCACCGCCTCGGGTACGTCCTCGACCAGACCGCCGACCCGGTGATCGACCGCTACTGGCAGCTCACCACCGAGCTCGCCACCCCGGCCGACGGCCCGCCCGCCATCACGCCCGGCTCCGCCCACGCGTGGCTGCGCGCCACCCTGGATGCCCAACTCGCCGACGCAGCAGCCTGATCGGCACTGCGGCAGCGCCACGACTTCGCCGCCCGGCCTGCCGCACCGGTCCGGCGCGTGCCCCGGCCGCTCGCAGCGGCCGTCAGGCCGGCCAGGGCCGATGTCCCGGCCGGCCGATCCTGCCGGGCGGGACCTGATCGAGCGGGCGGTCCTCGTGCAACGCCGCGACCGCGGCGTACCCGGGCGCCGAGGCAGCCGCGTCGGGCAGGGCGCCGCCGTCGCGGACGGCCACCGCCGTCCCGACCGCCGCCGCCAGGGCCGCCCGATAGGGCAGCGAGCCGAGGCTGACCCGGGCGACCCCGAGCTCGGCGAGCCGGGCCAACGGCGGACCCGCCGGGGTGAACAGGACGTTGAGCGGGACGGCGATCCGGCCGACCAGCGCCTCGATGGCGGCCGGCTCGGCCAGCCCCGGGACGAACACGCCGTCCGCGCCAGCCTGTTGGTAGGCGGCGAGGCGGCGCCCGGTCTCCGGCCCGGGATCGGGCAAGCCGAGCCAGTGGGTGTCGGTCCGGGCGTTGACGAAGAGACCGGGGGCGGCGGCCTTCACGGCCGCGAGCTTCGCCGCGTGCACGGCGACGGGGGCGAGCGTGCCGTCCTCCCGACCGTCCTCCAGGTTGATGCCGACCGCCCCGAGTTCCGCCAACTCGACGGCGAGGTCGGCCACTTCCGACGGGTCGTCACTGAAGCCGGCTTCGATGTCGACGGAGAGCAGGAACCGGCCCCGGCCGAGGCGCCGGGTGAGGCGGAGGGTCTCACGACGGGTGGCGGCGGCACCGTCGGGCAGGCCGGCGGCCGCGGCCACGCCGAGGCTGGTGGTGCCGATGGCGGCGAAACCCTGGCCGGCGAGGGCCGCCGCACAGGCGTGGTCCCAGGCGTTGGGCAGCAGCAGCGGCTCGCCGGGGCGGTGATGCAGGGCGGCGAACGGGGTCATGCCGTTGCCTCCCCGGTGGCCGGGCCGGCGGCGGGAGTGCTCGGGGTGCTCATGGCCGCCATGCTGGACCCGGGACGTTTCGGCCCCCGCCGAACCGTCCCCGGGGCACCATGGAGGCATGTCGCTCGCCCAGCTCGCCGGACTGCTCGCCGACCCCACCCGCGCCGCCTTCTGCACCGCCCTGCTCGACGGGCGGGCCTGGACCGCCGGCGAACTCGCCCGGCACGCCGGCGTCGCGCCCTCCACCGCGAGCGAGCACCTGTCCCGGCTCATCGCCGGAGGCCTGTTGGCCGAGGAGCGGCAGGGGCGGCACCGGTACGTCCGGCTCGCCGACCCGGCGGCGGCGGCGCTGATCGAGGACCTCTGCGCCTACGCGGCGGCCACCGGCCCGGCGCGGCCCCGGCCGGCCAACCTGCGCGAGTCCACCCGGCTGAGCGCCGAGGCCCGGGCGCGGACCTGCTACGACCACCTGGCCGGCCGGCTCGGGGTGGCGGTCACCGAGGCCGTCCTGGCGCGCGGACTGGTGGCGGACGACGCCGGCCTCGCGGTCACCGTGCACGGGCTGGAGTGGCTGGCCGGCCTGGGCGTCGAGCTTCCGGCCGGGGCCGGGCGCGCGGGCGGCCGACCGCTCGTGCGGAGCTGCCTGGACTGGACGGAGCGCCGCGGCCACCTGGGCGGGGTCTTCGGCGCGGCACTCTGCCGGACGGCGCTGGACCGGGCCTGGGTGGAGCGGATCGGCTCCGGCCGGGCCCTGCGGGTGACGACGGACGGCGGCCGCGCGCTGCGCGAACTGCTCGGGGTGGCCCTCGACCCGGTGGCGGCGTGACGGACCGGACGCCCGCCGCCGCTCCTGCGAAGCCGCTCCGCCGCCACCGCTCTCCCGCCGAATCCGCTCTTCCGAAGCCACCGCCGAAGCCCTCACCCCATCGTCTTCGCCCCGTCCAGCGACTCCCGGATGATGTCCGCGTGCCCGGCGTGCTGCGCGGTCTCCGCGATGATGTGCAGCAGCACCCGCCGCACGGACCAGCCGGCGCCCGGCTCGAACCACGGTGCCTCCGGCAGCGGGTGGACGAGGTCCAGGTCGGGCAGGGTCGAGACCAGCTCGTCCGTCTCGTGCGCCACCCGCTCGTACGCGGCGAGCAGGCCGGCCAGCGTCTCGCCGTCCGCCATCCGGAACTGGCCCTCCCAGTCGATGGCCGCCCGCTGCATCGCCTCCGCACCGCCGACCGCGAACCGCATCCAGCGCTCCTCGACACCCATGACGTGCTTGATCAGGCCGCCCAGGCACAGCTCACTCGCCGTGGTGCGCCGGGCAGCCTGCTCGTCGTCGAGGTCGCGGACGGTGTACCGGAGGAAGCCGCGGTGCTTGTCCAGCGTCTGGAGCAGGTCGGCCCGTTCCCCGCCACTCATCAGTCGTCCGCCAGCACGGGCATGTCCCCGGAGGTCGTTCCGAGGTCGATGATGCCGAAGGCCGCGCCCTGCGGGTCGCCGACCGCCGCGAACCGGCCGAACGGGCTGTCCATCGGCCCGAAGTACAGCTGTCCGCCGTGCTCGGTCACCTTGGCGACGGTGGCGTCGCAGTCGTCCACCGCGAAGTAGACGCTCACGTACGACGGCGCCTCGGGCGGGAGGTCCTCCGGGCCCACCTTCATCCGGCCGAGAGCGGGGCGGTCGGCGACCTGGAAGATCTTGTAGTCGACCTGGTCGGCCTCCATCCGCTTGGTGCGGTACGGGAAGACGGCGGGGAAGAAGGCGTCGGCCTTGTCCGGCTCGCGGGTGAGCACCTCGGCCCAGGTGTACGCACCCGGCTCGCCCTGCTTCTCGAAGCCCTCGTGGCTGCCGGCCTGCCAGACGCCGAAGGTGACGCCGCCCGGGTCCTTGGCGATCGCCATCGAGCCGAAGTCGCCGACCTGCATCGGGCCCATCAGCACCTCGCCGCCCGCGGCGCGGATCTTCTCGACGGTGGCGGCGGCGTCCGGCGAGGCGAGGTACAGGCACCAGGCCGACTTCACCTCCTCCCCGGGCATCGGCGGGACGACGGCGGCCACCGCCTTGCCGTCCGAGTACGCCGTCGTGTAGTTGCCGAACTCCGACGCGCTCTCGCCGAAGGTCCAGCCCAGCACCGCCCCGTAGAAGGTCTTCGCGCCGTCCAGGTCCTTGAACATCGCATCGGCCCAGCAGGGCATGCCCTCAGGTAGCACGGCCATGATCCTGTCCTCCATGTAGCGATTTGCCCCGATTCGCCACAGTAGCCAGTCCCCCGCCGGACCGCGCCCCGAGCCGCCTTGCCCCCCTGCACCCGGACGCGCCGACGGCCCGCCGCATCCCGGCGGGCCGTCGGCGAACCTGGTCGCCAGGACCGGTCACCGCTATCCGCTCACCCCGGCCCCGCCACCCGGGAGGACCGCGGCGAGCGGCGGCCGCGCACCCGCCGTACCGAAGCCGACCGGCCCCGTCGGTACGAGCCCCGGCCGCGGCGCCGCCTCCGCCCCGCCCGCGGCCGCCTGCACCGGCGCAGCCGCGAGGGCGAGCCGCGCCGCCGACGTCCCCAACCCGGGCGCACCGAACGGAAGCGCACCCCCGGCACCGGCCGGCACCGACTCCGCGGGAGCCACCTCGACCGGAAGCTCGGCAGGCGGCTCGGCAGACCGCTCGACCGGCCGCTCGACGGGAGGCCCGCTCGGGACCCCCACCGGGGCCGCCGGTACCGCACCGGCCGCCGGTACCGCACCCGCCGTACGCCCGAAGTGCCGCCGCAGATCCTCCTCGCCGTACCGGTGGCAGTCCCGGTGCCAGATGTAGATGCCCGCGAGCCAGTTCTCCAGCTCCTCCACGTACCCGTCCAGCAGCGCCCGGGCCTCCGGCCCCAGCTCGAAGTCGTCGTACAGCACCGGGAACTCGTTCTGCGCCACGTGCTGGAACTGCCTCAGCCGCGAGTGCATCAGGTCGTCGACGATGCGGACGGCCGCCGGGTAGTCGCAGTTGAAGAAGTTCTGCACCACCAGTACCGCGTTGTGCACCTCGCCCTCGTACTCGACCTCCTTCTGGTACGAGAACAGGTCGTTCATCATGCACGCGTAGTCGGCGGCGGCGTTCTCCAGCGAGCGCATCGGCCCGCTCTGGTAGATCGCCGGCGGGACGGCCTGGCCGTGGGCCAGCCGGCACAGGCTCATGGTGAGGTCGGAGCCGAAGGTCTTCCGGCGCATCTCGATGTAGTCCACCGGGTCGGGGATCCGGTGCTGCGCCTGGTTGTTGAGCTCCCAGACCCAGCTCAGCGTCATGTCCTCGACGGCGGTGCGGAACTTCCGCCGGGCGTCCTCCGTCATCGGGGCGCTGGTCCGGTCCCAGAGGTCGGCCAGGCCTCGCTCCAGGGCGTTCGCCGGCACCGGCATCGGGCTGCCGTCGACGGGCATGAAGGTCGAGAAGCGCTCGGTGGTGAGCTTGGCCCCGACCAGGTCGCGGGTCCGCCCGTAGACCACCGGGTAGTAGTCGTCACCGTACGTCCCCCACGTCAACCAGGCCGAGGTGAGGTCGAGTTGTTCGGCGGTGGCGTCCGGGTGGATACCGGCCGAGCAGAGCGGGAAGTCGTAGTCGGCGAGCTTCTCGGCCGTCCAGATATCCGAGCCCGGGACGCCCGGCTGAGCCTCCAGCATGCCCATCCGCGCGGCCCACTCCACGGTGTTGCGCCGGGAGGCGTCCAGATGCGGGCTGAGCTGCACGGTGTACGGGAGCTTGAACTCCGGCAGCCGGGAAGGCCCGACCTGTTGGAACGGCACGTGGCTGTGCGACCTGGTCCGTCGCGCAGCCGGGTCGACGCCACCCAGCGAGCCGGGCGTCCCCTCCAGCGTGTTCACTCCACTGAGCGAGCCCAACTCGCCCGTTCCACCCGGGAGTCCACGTGCCGCACCGGCCCGGAGCACGTCCAGCGCCGACGTCCCGATCCCGCCGATCGCGTACTGGTCCCACCAGTTGGCCGAACGCGCGGCCGCCCCGCCCCCGTTCATGTACCGGCTGGACCGCATGTGCCACTCGTGGCCGCCGGACTGCCAGTCCTGCAGGCCCTTGACGTACGCCAGTACCCGGGCGACGCCCGCCGGGTCGAGCCCGGTCTCGGTGAACAGCCACGGCAGTTCGGTGAACACGGTGTTCTCGAACTGCTGGAGCCGCGAGGTGAGCAGGTCGTTGACGGCGTCCGCGGCCTCCTGCGTCGTACAGCCGAGGAAGGTCTCCAGCACGAGGATGCCGTTGCTCAGCTCGCCCTCGTCCTCGACCTCCCGCTGGTAGGAGAAGATGTCGTTGCGCAGGTGGACGCCGTCCGAGAAGGCGTCCATCAGGACGCGCAGCGGCCGCGAACCCGAGACCTCCTTCGGCACCTCGGCGTTGGCCGCGTACTCGATCAGGCCCGCCGACCAGGGCGCGCCGCCCACCTTGCGGCGCATCTCGATGTACTCGACCGGGTTGGCGATCCGGCCGGCGTTGATGTTGGCGAGTTCCCAGAGCGACTCGTTGAGCAGGTTGCGGGTGCTCTCGGCGAAGCGGATCCGCCAGTCCTCACCCATCGCGGGCACGGTGCGCCGCCAGAGGTCGGCCAGCCCCGCCTCGACCGGGTTGGTGGGCTCGGGCATCGGGGTGGCCGGGTCGGCCGGCATGAAGAGCGGCAGCCGGTCCAGGTAGGCCTTGCCGCCCTTACGGTCGTTGCTGCGCTTGTAGATCTCCAGGAAGTGGTCGTCGAAGAAGAAGACCCACACGTACCAGTCGGTGACCAGCGACAGCGCCTCGGCGGAGGCGTCCGGGTGGGTGTAGGCGCAGAGCAGACCGTAGTCGTGCGCCTCCAGATCGGCCTGGTCCCAGATGCCCGACCCCTCCAGCATCCCCATCTCCCGCGCCCATGCGGTGGAGTGGACGCGGGCTCCTTCGAGATGCGGGTTCAGCCGTGCCGGGTGCGGCACGTAGAAGGAGGGCAGTTCGAACGGCTGAGTCACCGGGCGAGCCTTTCTGGACGCGTCGAGGAGGCCTACCGGCACGGCGGAGCGAAGCCTTCGGTCCGCCGCGTCCGCCACCCGGTCGGCTCAGCATTACCCCTGGTCGACGATCTCCACCGGACAACCGCAACAGTCGTATGAGATAAGCCGCTTGAGTCGAACTCCTGCCCGATAGAACGGACGGTTCTGGTTCATCTGTACGGGTCCGGGCCGGTCCACGGGTCCGAGCAGCCCACGCGTCCGGGGCAGCCCACGCTTCCACCCGCCCGGGAACGCCGGGAGGGGCGAGCGGTGACCGCTCGCCCCTCCCGGTAGTGCCGCCCCGTCGTCAGCCGATCAGCGCCAGCGAGGCGGCGGCCGGCGCCAGGTAGACCAGCGGGAAAGGGACGTGCGCGTACGCGCGGGCCCGGACGACGGTGACCACCGCACCCGCGAAGTACAGCACCAGCCCGATCGCCGCCAGCACCCCGACCACCGGCACGAACAGACCCGCCACCAGGCCCACCGCCCCCGCCGCCTTCGCCGCCCCCAGCCAGTTCCACCAGGCCTGCGGCACCCCGTACTCGGCGAGCGGCCCCACCACGAACGCGGCCCGGACGAAGATCGCCCCACCCGAGAACCCCGCCATGACGGCGGCCAGCACAGTGACGACGACAGCAGTGGTGGACATCAGACGTTCTCCCCATCGGAATCGGGCGGGTCTCGCGTGCTCTTCACTCCTCTGACCCGCCGCACCGCCCCGGTGTGACAGCACTGCCGAAGATCTTTTCGGCCACTCCGCTCAGCCCCCGATGATGGACGGCGGCTCCTCCGACCCGCCGCCGTTGACGGAGTCCCTGAGCACCTCCCAGGCCGAGACGACCGGCCCCTCCTCGTCCGAATCCCCGGGGCCGGCGTCACCGGCCGGCTGGTGGACCGGCTGCCCGGTCCCGGGCCGCACCGGCCCCGGCACGAACCCGACCGGTGCTGCCGCCCCCGCGTCTCCCTCCGCTTCGGGCTCCGCCAGACTCGCCTTGATCAGGTCCGCCCCCTCCGGCCTGCCCATCGCCTCGGTGAGGCGGGCGATCCGATGCGCGTAGACGGTCCGCTCGTCCTCCCCGCTGATGTCGACGTCGTCCATCAGATCGTTGAGCGGCCCGACCACCACCGGCCCCCGCCTCGGCCCGTCCGGCTGCCCGTCCGGCCCCGCGCTCGGCTCCGGGATCGTCGGCGTCGGCCACGGGCCCGGTGCCGACCAGAGCTTCCCCGGCTCGGCGCCGGACCACGCGCCGGCATCCGCTCCCGGCTCGGCACCGGCCACCCGGTCGGTCGCCGCCGACGCCGCACCGCCCGTCTCCCCCGAGAACAGCTGCGCCGCCGCCTCCGCCACGTCCGCCCCGGCCACCATGTGCCGGTACAGCACGTCCACCGCCTGGTCGTTGGCGGCCGCGGACAACTGCGCCAGCGGGCCGATCATGTCGACCGTCTGCTGCACCTCCTCGGAGTTCCGGGCCAGCCACCAGACCACGGCGCTGCCGGTCGACTTGAGCACGTCCTCGCCGAGATACGCCCGTCGGGTCCGCTCGTGCCGCAGTTCGTGTTCCCAGAGCTCCGCCGTCTTGCGCACCTCGGCCATCTGGTCGAGCCGCGCCTGGTCGGCCTCCGGAATGCGGAGCGCGATCTTCTCGGCCATCGCCACCACCAGCCCGGATGCGTCCTGCTCCGCCAGACCGAGCACCCCGGCCAGCCGGTACCAGACGAGGTCCGGCCGGGCCGGGTGTTCCCGCTCGGTCACCGCCTTGGCGCGGGCCAGCACGGTGTCGACGGCCAGGCCTCCCAGGTTGGTGTGGACCAGGCCGCTCACCTGCGGCAGCGGCCGCCACCGGACGGTCGCCGAGAACACGAAGTCGTAGTCCGGCACCCCGCTCGGCAGCGCCACGTTCTCCACCCGGGCTTCCTGGTAGGGGACTTCGACCGGCGCGGCAGGCGTCTGCGGCAGCCCCGAGTCCGCCCGACCGGGATCGAAGGCCGAGTCGGACGCTGCCGTCGGCCCCGACGGCGACGGCGCGGTCGTGTACACGGTCGACCGGGCGAACGTCTGCGCCGCCGTCGGAACGGGCCCTGGCCGGTTCCACTGATACGCCTGGGACGGGTCCGGACCAGACTGCGGCGCCGGCCGCTCCCCGCTGCCGCGCCAGACCAGTTGCAGCACCACCACGACGACGAAGCCCGCCGCCACCGCCCACACCCAGGCCGGCCAGCCCAGGGCCAGCCCCAGGGCGACGGGCACCAGCCCGGCCGCTGCGGCGAGTCCGCCGACGCGGGCCCTGTTCATGGAGTTCATGGAGCTCACCGATACCTCTCCTCGATCCGGCCCACTCGGGGCGGGTCGGACAACTCGATGCCCTGTGCGTCATCGATCTCCTGCCAGAACCGGGCCGCGACATCGGCCCGGCCGCTCTGCTCCTCCGGCTGCCCGGCTGCCGCCGCCCAGTCACGGGCGACCAGGTAGAGCCGGGAGAGGAGATCCCCGCGGCCCCGGGCGGCGTCGACCAGCACCCTCATCAGCCGCCGTGCCGTCGGACCCGGTGCCGACGCGGCCGCCGAGAGCCACTGCCCGACCGTCGACTCCCACCAGTGCGGCGGAACCGCCGCCAGCACCCCGGCCCAGCCCCGTGTCAGCGCGTCGGACGGGACCCACGACGTCGGCGGAGGGTTCACCAGCCCGAGGAAGAGCCGGATGTCCGGGGTGGCATCCCGCCGGGACTCCAAACCGTCCCAGAGCCGGGCCAGCAGCTTCGCGTACAGCCGCCGATCGTGCCGGGCCAGCTCGAACAGCGCCTCCCGCACGTCGGACTCGCTGCTCCCCCTGGTCCTCCGCGCGAGGTGGTGCAGCCGGACGAGTGCCTGGTCCGGGTGGGTCCGGGCCATCACCTCACCACAGGCCCGGGCGAGCACCCGGGCCAGGTTCGGCTGCACGGACCCCACCGGGGTCGCCCATTCGTAGATCTTGGCCCGGAAGCCCGCGGCGTGGCGTTCGTGGGTGAGGCCGAGTTCGAGAACCGCCATCGCCTCGCTCGCCCGGCGGGGGTCCGCGGCCCACTCTCCCGCCAACCGGTGCAGCAGCGGCCACTCCGAGGTGCGCAGGCTCTGCTCGGTGAAGCGTTCGACGAGCGTTCGCCGCTCCTGCAGCCCGAGCGCCGGGTGCGGCTGGTCCACCGCGTCCTCGACCCACGCGCCGAACCGGTCGCGCAAACCCGGGAAGTACGTCCAGAAGTGGGCTCGGACCGCCCCGTCGTACGCCAGCGAGGTGAACCGGATCCTGCCGTGCCCGTCCACCTCCACCGGCAGCGCCTTCAACCGCTCCGCCAGGTCGGCGCGCTCCAACTGCGGCTTCTCGTCGGGCGTGTGCTCGACCAGCCTCAGCAGTCGGTCGGTGTGCAGGAAGACGGCGTCGGCGGGCGCCCCGGCCATCATCGCCGCCACGAACAGCAGCGCGCGCTGCGGGCCGGAGTCGAGGGCCGCCACCTCCTTGGTCACCTCGGCGCTGCGGTTGCTGAGCGCGCCGAGCGCCTGCCGGATCCAGCCGGCCATCCCGCCGGACGGATCCGCCGTCCTGGCCTGGGCCACCAGGTTCGCGAAGCGCTGGATGTCCCGCATCGCGAAGGTGTCCAGCGACCGCAGTTCCCCCTCCTCCAGCGCGTCCGGCTCCCAGCGAATGCGGTCGCACTCAAGATGCCTGCGCAGGACGGCCGTGGCACGCGGCCGACCGATCGCGGCGACCAGCTGCCGAAGCCTGGGGTGCAGCAACTCCTCGTCGCTGAAGGGAAGTACGGCCACCAACCGGGCGTTCGCAGCCTCCACCTTGCCCCAGAAGGAGTACAGCAGTTCCTGCGCGCGCGGGTAGGCCTCCTCGGAGACGGCGGAGAGATCCAGCAGCAGCCGGTCCCCCTCCTCCGGGTCCGGGACGTCGTCGTTCTCCTTGTCCATCGAGAACGACATCTCGATGAAGGGGGTGTCCTCGTCGTCGGGGCCGTGCAGCAGCATCACCGCGGCGGTCCGCCGACCGCTGCCGGCCGGGCCGGCCAGCAGAACGGTGGTGCCGACCCTGGCCAACCGCTGCTGCGCGTCGCCGAAGCCCGCGGGAGCCACGAACCGCTGCTTCAGCCAGCTGCGCTGCTCCAGAGCCACCCGCCACGGATCCACCTTGGGGCGGGCCATCGGCGGCTGGTCGGATCCGTAGAAGTGGTTGTGCTGGGATCCGGGCCCTGTGTGCGCTGCTCCCCGGATCTCCTCGATCCGGGTGCCGCCCCCGGCATCGGTCACCGCTGCCGGCCCTCGCGGCGGCGCTCCTCGCGGTCGTCCCGCTCCTCGCGCCCGTCCCGCTCCCGGAGACCGCCGAACTCCTGGTTCACGGAGCCGCGTTCGAGGTAGTTCGCGCCATCCCCGGTGAACTGCACGCCGCCGTTGCGGATCTCGTTGTGCTGGTCCCCGCTCCCCGTGTGCAGCGGCCCGTTCGCCGTGTTGATGAACGTGCCCACGTCGCCGCCCACGTTGCCGATGCCCCCGCTCTGCCGGTGCGTGTAGTCCCTGGCCTGGACGACGCTGCCGTCGACCCGGCCCACCCGGTTGCGGGCCTCCGGCTGCTCGGCCTCGCTCTTCGCGATCTGCCGTTGCGCTTCGGCGAGTCCGGGGAGCGCCTCGGCCAGGTCGTCGCCGATCCGGGCCAGGTCGGCCTCCGCGTTGCGGGTGTCCAGCCGGCGGTACTGGCAGTCGGCCAACTCGCCCAGTGCGGCGGGGAGGTCGCGCCGGTCGAGCCGGGTGGCGCGGCCGACCAGCACCGGCACGACCAGCGCGCCGCTCTCGAAGGCCTCGACGATCTCCCGCCGGGTCCAGTCCTCGGGGTCGTCGAGCGCGCGCCGGCCGTCCGCGGTACGGGCGTCGGCCCAGCGGTCGCCGATGACGGCGATCAGCACGCTGCTGCGGCGCACGGCGGTCAGCAGTTCCTGCGGGAAGCGCCGGCCGACCTTGATCGATTTGCTGGCGCGGAACACCCGTTCGCTGCCGAACCGCCGGGACAGCTCGCGCTCGATCAGGGTGGCACCGGTGTCCTCGTCGCTGGTGCGGTAGTTCACGAAGATGTCGGGCATGGCGGATCACCTCTCCAGGGTGTTACGGGGGGGCAGGGCCGGGCCGGGGAGACGCCGGGGAAAGGCCGGACGAGGGCCGGTGGAGGCCCCGGTCTACGGGTGGAGCGCCGCGGCGAGCACGGGCTGGAGGTCGAGCACCGCCCGGTTGGCCCGGAACCGGGCCAGCTCGCGGGCGAGCCGCTCCACGTCGGTGGTGATGGTCGCCGACCGCAGCCCCGGGACGAGCGGCAGCAGTTCGGCGGCCAGCGCGCAGGCGTGCTCGATCTCCCCGGCGGCCGCGTGCGCGAGGGCGCGCCGCAGGCCGTACCGGGCGCGGCTGCGGGTGGCGTGCGCGGGGATCCGCGGGTACTCGCGGTCGAGGACCTCGGCGGCCTGCGCGGGGCGGCCGAGGTCGTGCAGACACCAGCCGGCGACCATGGCGGCGGGGTCGGTGAGGTTGCTCGTCCCGAGCACGGGCGTGCCGGTGCCGTCCTCGGCCGCGGCCCGGGCCAGCAGGTCGCGGGCCCGGTCGAGGCTGCGCAGGCTGGCCGTGTGGTCGCCGGCCAGGGCGTGGCCCTGGGCCTCCCGCTGGGCGGCGAGGCCGCGGATCCGGGGCGGCAGCCTGCCCTCCTGGGCCTGGGCGACCAGCTCGACGGTCTGGGCGGCGTCGCCCGCGTAGAGGGCGACCAGAGCCCGGCGGACGAGCGCGTACGAGGCGAGGTCGCGGTCGCCGCCGGCCTCGGCGAGTTCGACGGCGCGGGCGGTCCACCAGAGGGCGGCCGGGTTGTCGCCGGCCTCCTGGGCCATCCAGCCGGCGTACTCGGCGTACCGCGCGGCGAGCCCGAGCAGCTTGGGTCGGCTCGACGCTCCGGCCTGGACGGCGAGTTCACGCAGGGTGTGGGTCTGGACGGTGAGCAGTGGCAACAGGACGCCGGGGTCGGTGGTCTGCCCGAGCGTCCGCATCTGGTCGAACTGCAGGCGGAAGATCTCCACCGGCGCCGTCTCCGTGGCCGCCTGCGCCTGCGCCTGCTGCGGCATCACGGTGGCGGCAACTCCCACCCCCAGCAGCGATGTCGCGCCGACGGCGAGCAGTCGGCGCCGCCCGAGGCCCCCGGGCCAGCGGACGCCGTCCGGGCCGACCCGGAGCAGCCATGCCTCGTCGTCGACCGTGGCGCCGTCCACCCCCGTTCCACGCTCGGGGGTCTCGGACGGCACCAGCTTCTCCAGCTCGCCACCGGCGCCGAGTCGGGCGTCGCAGCGGCGGGCCAGGTCGGGCGGCGGCGTCTTGTGGCCGCGTTCGATCTTGCTGAGGTGGCCCTTGCTGTAGTTGAGCAACTCGGCCAGCCGGGTGAGCGTCAGCCCGGCGGCGATCCGCCGTCTGCGTAGTTCCGGCCCGAACTCGCCGGCCGTGTCGGGCGATTTGGACGTGCGCATGCCAACCCCCTCTCTGGAACCGTCTGCCCGTGGTTCTGCGTCGTGGGCCCGAGACGGTCTCTCCCCCCGCCTCCGCATGAATATTGACATGCGGACGAGGGGGGTGAACGGGGAATGGCACTGTTTCCCGTTTCCTCTTTCACCGGTGCCGATGTGGCGGCTACTCGCCCTGAGGACAAAGGGAATTGGCGACAAGTCCACTGATATGACGGGACTATCGGCCCTCCTTCCCGCGCCCGGGCCGGCACTGCGCGACCCGGCCCCGCCCGTACGGAACACCGACCGTCAGCACGGTGACGTTCGCCGGCCACCGGGCCGGCCGACGCACACCGGGCCGGCCGGCATCGACGAGCAGGGCGGCGAGGGCGGAGACCGCCACGGAGGCCCCGACGACCAGCAGGACGAAGGCCACCTCGGCGCGGCCGTCCCGCCTCACCCGCGAATCCCCGTCCGGATGAGCTCGGTGCATCGCTCGACGACGTCCGCCCGGACGGCTCCGAGGTCGATCAGCACGACCCCGGTGGTCTGCGCCGAACGCCAGTCGACGCCGGCCGAGGGCAGCATTAGCCCGGCGGCGGCGAGCGTGGCCCGGAAGTCGTCGAAGGCGTCGGCGGCGCGGCGCCGGTCGTGCGCCGTCATTCTGCCCGGGATGCTCATGGCCCTTCCTCAGATGGGGAGTTGACGGGTTCAGGACGTCGCCGCGGGCACCGGCGACGCCTGCTGCGCGAGCCATCGGGGCTCGGTGTCCCACTCGACGCCGCCGCCGAACGGCCGGAGGAACGCCAGTCCGTGCCGGAAGGCCATGAACGCGCCCCACCGCCCGCTGCGGACGTCGAAGACGGCGTCCCCGCGCCGGGACGGGCGACAGGCCACCGCCGGCGGGACGGCACGGAGGACGGGAGGCGGCGCGACCGGGAGAAGGCTGCTGCCGCCCAGCCCCACCCCGGGAACGGTGTCGTCGCAGCGCTCGCAGCGACAGGACGGGAAGTTCCGCTCGATGACCGGAGTCGCGGCGCCACTCTTGCCGCGATTGTGATCGTTCGTCATATCCAATCCCATGTTCGAGGACGATCTGTTTCATGGGCGCGAAAAGGGAACCGCTGGAACTGCTGGGGTTTCCGCGAATCCCTTGCGAATGGAGTGTCGCTCTGTGACCGTGGGGTGACCAAGGGTTTCCACAAAACACTTCAGGCGCTCTTACGGCGGGGAGGTGGGCCGAGTGGCTCGCCGGAAGGTGGATCCGGGCGATCGGCCCCGGACCTGGGGAGACGAACTCGCCCACGGGCGGCAGGCGTCGGAGCTGCGGCAGGACGAGCTGACCCGACCGGTGAACACACATCAGACCCACGTGTCCCGGTTCGAGCTGAGCAAGGCACCGCCGACGCTCAAGGACACGGCGATGTTCGACCGCGCGCTCGAAGCGGGGGGCCAGCTCGTCCGGAGCTACGAACTCGTCGCCCCCTACCGGCACGACCACCACCCGGACCGGTTCCAGGAGTTCGCCAGATCCGAGGCGAAAGCCGTTGTGGTCCGGCAACTCCAGACCGGCCGAATCTCAGGCTTGCTGCAAACCGAACGCCATATGCGCACGCTGTTCACCGAAGAGAACGAAGGGCTCGCCCCCAGCGAGCTCGACGACATGGTCCACCGCATCATGAGAGGACCGAGCAACAGTGTCCCAAGCCCTCGATCTTACGAACACGACGTGGCGCAAGAGCAGCTACTCAGGGGGAAACGGGGGCGAGTGCATCGAGGTGGCCCCCGGATTCCCCGGCCTCGTCCCGGTACGTGACAGCAAGGACCCCCACGGCCCCGCCCTGGTCTTCTCCCCCCGACGCCTGGCGGGCCTTCCTCCCCGCCGTCAACACCGGCGACTTCGACACCCGAGCCGGCACCCGGTCGGCGCCGCTCCGTCCGGTCGATCAACGCCGTTGGCACGGGCCCCGATCGGGGATCAGACGTCGGCAGCCGGGGCCGAACACCCATGGATCGAACACAAACAAACCCTCCGGGACAAGGCCCCGCCCAGTAACCAATCCTCTCCCACGGGCGTGTTGACCCCCTCCCCTCCTCCGCCGTCCACCAGACTGGGCGGCGATCCGAGTCTCCACGATCCGAGGAGGGCTTGCCCATGAACGTCACCGTCCGGCTCGCACAGCAGCCCGAGGCCGACGACCTGCTCGGGCGCAGCGCGCTCGCCGCGCTCGTCGGGATGCTGCTCGACCAGCAGGTGCCCATGGAATGGGCGTTCACCGGCCCGCTCACCATCGCGCAGCGCCTGGGCCGGGACGACCTGGACGCGCACGAGATCGCCGTCCACAACCCCGAGGCGTTCGTCGCCCTGCTCTCCGAGAAGCCGGCCGTGCACCGCTACCCGGCGGCGATGGCCAAGCGGGTGCAACAGCTCTGCCAGTACGTGGTGGCGCAGTACGACGGCGACGCGGCGGCGCTCTGGCGTGATGTCGCGACCGGCCGGGAGTTGCTCAGCCGCCTCAACGCCCTTCCCGGGTTCGGGAAGCAGAAGTCGCAGATCTTCCTGGCGCTGCTCGGCAAGCAGTACGGCGTGAGGCCCGAGGGCTGGCGCGAGGCGGCGGGCCTGTACGGCGAGGAGGGGGCGTACCGGTCGGTCGCGGACATCACCGGGCCGGAGTCGCTGGACAAGGTGCGCGCCCACAAGCAGGAGGTGAAGCGGGCCGCCAAGGAGGCCAAGGCGGCCAAGGTTTGACAGACCGTCGCGCCCGTTTCCCGGACGTACCAGCAGTGCTGGGAACGGGCGCGGCGGAGAGCTCCCGAAGGACTACGCCCGCGCCGCCTTCTCACCCGCGTCCGCGAGCCGACCGGTCCAGACTGTCGATCGCCGCACCGGCGTCCTCCTCCCCCGGGATCGCGGTAACCGGGTGGGTGCTCGCCGGGGATCCGGTGATCCAGACGATCACGACCGACGAGCTCGACGCCCTCCGCGCCCGCCTGCGCGACGACTGCATCGGCGCGGTCCTCGGCGCCGTCCGACCGCTGCTCGCCACCGACCCCGCCCCGGACTGGCCGCGCTGAGCCACCGCGCCGAACCCGCGCACGCGGCCCCGTACCTCGAAAACGTGTTGCCCGCCCACCACCACCCGGGCGAGGCTCGACGGATGACCGACACCACCGCACCCGGCGTGCGCTCCCTCTTCTCCGCCGAGGGCCGCCTGCCCACGATCCCCCGCAAGGCTGCCCGCCGCGAGCAACTGCTCGCCCACCTCGCCGGCACCCTCTTCGAGCCGGACCGCTCCTACAGCGAGCACGAGGTCAACGAGACGCTGCGGACGGTGCACGACGACTACCCGGCCCTGCGCCGCTTCCTGGTCGAGGCCGGCCACCTCGTCCGGCCGAAGGACGGCAGCAGCTACCGCCGCGCCGCCTGAACCACCGAGGTCCGGGCCACCTCACCGCACCCGCCGGTACGCGTACCGGCCCCGGATCTCCCGGGCGAAGTACCGGCCGTGGCTCTCCGCCGCCATCAGCTCCCGGTGCACCCGCCCGGGCACCGCGTCGTACACGTAGACGTGCCCGTCGGTGAACTCCAGCTCCAGCACGCGCAGCGCCGCGTCGTACCCGACCGAGCGCAGCGCCGAGGAGTCCACCGCGAGCCGTTCCATGGTTCTCCCAGTGTGCGCGCGAGGGCCCCGGCCGCGCATCGCGACCGGGGCCCCACCACACACCGTCAGACCAGGACGGGCTCCTGCTCCTCGGCCGCCTTCACCGCCCCCTCAGCGGAGGCGGCGACAGCCGCCTTCCGCTTCGGCAGCGCGAACATCAGCAGGAACACCGCCACCAGCACCCCCACGACCCACCACATGGCGTTGATGAACGCCCCGCCGAAGGCCGTCCCGACCGCCTCCGGGGCGATCACGTCGTCCATCGCCCCGAAGAACGCCACGGACACCAGCCCGAGCCCCAGCGCCGTCCCCAGCTGGTTCACCGTGTTGATCAGGCCCGACGCCGAACCGGCGTGCTCACGCGGCACCTCCGCCAGCACCGCGTCCGTGATCGGAGCGACGATCAGGCCCATGCCGGCGCCCATCACCACCAGCGGCAGCGCCATCTGCCACGGCGCGATCGCCGTGCCGTACCGGTCGGCCTCCCAGATGTAGATCAGCGAGCCCGCCGCCATCACCAGCGCTCCCGCCTGGAGCACCTTGCGCCCGAACCGCGGCACCAGCTTCTGCACCGAGAGCCCGGCCGCCATCGAGATCGCGATCGAGAACGGGATGCCCGTCGTCCCGGCCTTGAGCGGGCTCCAGCCCAGCCCGATCTGCATGTAGAGCGTCCAGACCAGGAAGAAGATCCCGGTGACCAGGCCGAAGGTCAGCTGCACGCCGATGCCGGCCGCGAAGCTCTTCACCCGGAACAGCGACAGCTCGACCAGCGGCGAGCCGTCCCGCCGCGTCTTCACCTTCTCGTACGCGACGAACAGCGCGAACACCGGCAGGCTGCCGGCCATCGAGAGGTAGCCCCAGAGCGGCCAGCCGGCCTCGCGGCCGTGGGTGAGCGGGTAGAGCAGCATCAGCAGACCGACGCTGGCCAGCACGACGCCCACGATGTCCAGCTTGAGCGCCTTCTCCGCCCGCGACTCCCCGATGAACGCCCGGCCGAGCAGCAGCCCGACGATGCCGACCGGCAGGTTGATCAGGAAGATCGGCCGCCAGGCCAGCCCGAAGAGGTCCCACTCCGTCAGCAGCGCACCGATCAGCGGCCCGGAGACGGCGCCCAGGCCGACCACCGCGCCGAACAGGCCGAACACCTTGCCGCGCTCCTCCGCCGGGAAGGTCGCGTGGATGATCGACAGTACCTGCGGCACCATCAGCGCCGCCGTCCCGCCCTGCAGGATCCGCGTCGCGACCAGCATCTCGGCGCCGGTCGCCAGACCGCAGAGCGCCGAGGCGACGGTGAAGCCGCCGATCCCGATCAGGAACAGTCGCTTCCGGCCGTAGATGTCGCCCAGCCGGCCACCCGTGATCAGCCCGATCGCGAACGCCAGCGCGTAGCCGCCGGTCACCCACTGGACGGCACTGAACGAGGCGCCGATGTCCTCCTGGATGCTGGGGATGGCGATGTTCACGATGGTGACGTCCACCAGGTCCATGAACGACGCCATCATCACGATCGCCAGCGCGATCCACCTCCGCCGGTCGGACACCACCCCGGAACCCGCTCGGGACCCCACCCCGGAACCCGCTGTCATCTGCTTCTCCTCTACCTCGCTCTTCGGCACGTCGAGGACGATAGAGGTCATGTAGGTCAGCTCTTGTCCTCCTTGTCCGGCATCCTGGTCGCCATGACCGACACCCCGGCGAGACTGCTGACCCTGCTGTCCCTGCTGCAGACCCCGCGCGAGTGGCCGGGCAGCGAATTGGCCGAGCGCCTGCGGGTCAGCCCCCGGACGATCCGCCGCGACATCGACCGGCTGCGCGTGCTCGGCTACCCCGTCCAGGCGACGATGGGCGCGGTCGGCGGCTACCGGCTGGTCGCGGGAACGGCCATGCCGCCGCTGCTGCTGGACGACGAGGAGGCGGTGGCCATCGCGGTCGGGCTCCGGGCGGCCGCCGGGCACGCCGTGGTCGGCATCGAGGAGGCCTCGGTCCGCGCCCTCGGCAAGCTGCTCCAGGTCCTGCCGAGCCGACTGCGCCACCGGGTCGGCGCCCTGAACACGGCCACCGTGCCACTGCTGACCGGCGACGGCCCGACCGTCGACCCGGAGGACCTCACCGTGCTCGCCAACGCCGTCACCAACCGGGAGCGGCTGCGCTTCGGCTACCGGGCCGGCGACGGCGCCGAGACCAGCCGCCAGGTGGAGCCCAACCGCCTGGTCTCGGCCGGGCGGCGCTGGTACCTGGTGGGGTACGACCTCGACCGGGACGACTGGCGGCTCTTCCGGGTGGACCGGATCAGCGAGCCGTTCGCCACCGGCGCCCGGATCACCCCGCGCGAACTCCCCGCCGAGGACGCGGCCACCTACGTGGCGAGCAAGCTCCGCCGGCTCGCGCCGACGTACACCCTGGTCGCCACCCTGCACATGCCCGCCACCGACATGCCGTACTGGCTACACCGCGACTCCGAGGTCGAGCCGATCGACGCACGCAGCTGCCGCCTGCGCTCCCGCGCGGAGTCACTGGAGTGGCTGGCCATGCGCCTGGTGATGCTCGGCTGCGAGTTCGAGGTGCACGAGCCCCCGCAGATGCACGCCCACCTGCGCGAACTGGCCGCCCGCGCCGGCCGGGCGGCGGACAGCGCGGGTGACGCCAAGCCCTAGACGTCCAACCGGTACCAGACGTCACCGGCCCGGAACCGCAGCACGCCGTCGCGCCCGTACGCCCGCTCCCGGTCGAGCCCGCCGGGCAGCTGGAGCCGCCCGCGCCCGGTCTCCCGCCAGTCCTTGCCGACCAGCTCGCACCGGACGACCTCGCCCGCGCCGGTCAGGAAGACGCCCCGCCGACCGCTGATCGCGAATCCGATCGGCAGCCGCACCGGGCACTTCACGCTCGACGACGGGCCGCCGGACGGATCGATCCTGGTCAGGTGGCTGCCCGAGCTGTCGGGGTACCAGGCCAGCCAGACGGCCCGCCCCTCGGTGGCGGCGGCCAGGCCCTCCAGCGGGTAACCGGGGAGTTCCCCCGGCCCGGGTCGCCAGACCACCCGGCCGGCGGTGTCCGCAGCGGTCAGGCCGGGGTGCGCCATCGGGTGGTCGCCGTAGACGCCCTCGTCCCCGAAGGCCATCCAGATCCGGCCGTCCCGGTCGGTGACCAGGGCCCGGACGTCGTCGCCGAGCGACAGCTCCCGGGCCGGCCGGCCGTGCGCCCCGAACACGACGGCGTTGGGCTCCCACGGCCCCGAGGCGTTGTCGGACCGGTAGCTCGCCACCAGCACCCGACCGCCGGGCAGCAGCGCCAGATGGTCCGGCCCGACGGTGACCGGGGCGAGCGGCAGCCGCCACTCGCCCCGGGCGGTCACCGTCACCAGCTCGGCGTCGAACGGCGTCCGGATCCGCGGCCACCCGTCGACCGGCCCCCGGTGCTTCTCGTGCACCAGCAGCACGGCCGACTCGCCGGCCGGGCCGACCGTCCAGGCCACGGCCCGGCGGCCCGCCCGGAGGTCCTCCTCGGGCAGGCGCCACACCTCGGCGGGCCGAACGACCGGCGGCGACATCTCCGAACGCCCCCTCAGACCCGGATCAGACGCCGAACTCGGCGGTCAGCACCGCGCGGCCCAGCGTGTGGAAGGTGAGGTGGAAGCCGATCTGGGCCGCCGGCGTCTCCGGCGTGACGTCCAGCTCGTCCACGTCCAGCGCGTGCACGGCGAAGACGTAGCGGTGCGCCGGGCCGGGCGGCGGGGCGGCACCGTCGTACTTGTTGCCGGGGAAGTCGTTGCGGCCGTGGAACGAGGCCGCACCGGGCAGGTCGGCGTCCGACGAACCGGCGCCGCGCGCCAGGCCGGTGGTGTCGCCGGGCAGGTTGAGGGCGAGCCAGTGCCACCAGCCCGAGCCGGTCGGGGCGTCCGGGTCGTAGCAGGTGACGGCGATGGACCGGGTGCCCTCCGGCAGGCCGGACCAGGACAGCTGCGGCGACAGGTTGCCGCCCGCGTGGATGTACTCCTCGGCCAGCTTGCCGCCTTCGGCGATGTCCTCACTGGTCAGCTCGAAGGACGGCACCTGCGGCAGGAACTCGTAGGGCAGCGGCGGACGAACGCTCATGAAACGGTCACCTCTCGACACAAGCCGGGACAGCCCGGACCAGGCTGAATGACGCGATTCACTGTAGTGGGGTGCCACCACGCACGGGCCCGCTCTAAAGTCGGGTCATGGCCCCCAAACCCGCCCGCCTGCTGGCCGACTCCCGCCGTGCGCTCCTCACCATGCTCGGCTTGCTCGCCGTCATCTGGCTGGTGCAGCTGGTGAACTGGATGGACGACTACGGTCTGTCCGAGGACTTCGGGCTGATGCCGCGCCGGCTCGACGAGCTGCCGGACATGTTCACCATGCCCCTGCTGCACTTCGGCTGGGGGCACATCGAGGCCAACTCCTGGCCGCTGTTCGTGTTCGGCTTCCTGTCCGCCTACCGGGGCATGAAGAAGTTCCTCTGGGCGACCCTGATGATCGTCGTCTTCAGCGGCCTCACGGTCTGGCTGTGCGAGCGCCCCGAGGCGGTCACGGCCGGCGCCAGCGGCCTGGTCTACGGCTACTTCGGCTATCTGGTGCTGCGCGGGGTGCTCGACCGCAACCTGCTGGACGCGGCGATCGGCGTCGTCGTCGCGGCCGTCTACTCCTACCTGCTGATCGGCGTCCTGCCCGTGGCCCAGGGAGTCAGCTGGCTCGGCCACCTCGGCGGGCTGCTCGGCGGGCTCGCCGCCGCCTGGCTGCTCCGCAACCGCGGGCCGAAGGCGGCCGACCCGGCGCCCGAGCCCGCCGCCGGCCCCCGGTCCGCCCTGCTCAAGGAGCTGAACGACCTCGGCCTCTGACGGCGCGCGGAGGGGCGGCTCCCGCCCGTTACGGCCAGGTATAGACCAATCCCGGCCCTGCGGCTAGCGTGGGAGGAATCCGCCCCCTGCCCCGGAGCCGCACCGTGGAGTCGTCCGTCCTCGCCTTCGCCACCGACCTGCTGGACGAGGGCGCCGACACCTTCTTCGGCAACCTCGCCGACCGGGCCGGGGTCGGCGGCGTGACCCTCGCCTCGGTCTACCACGAGGCCCGGGACGTCTTCCCGCACAACCCGCACCGGGTGATCCGCTACCTGGAGCCCGGCGCCGCCTACTTCCGTCCCGACCCGGCGCGCTGGGCCGGCCGGCGCCTGCGGCCCACCCCCTCCACCGCGATCGGCGACCGCGACCCCTTCGCCGAGGCCGCCGCCGAGGCCCGGCGCCGCGGGCTGAAGCTGCACGCCTGGACGGTGTTCTGCCACAACGACCGGCTCGGCTTCGAACACCCCGACTGCGCGCCCGCCAACGCCTTCGGCGACCGCCACCTCACCGAGCTCTGCCCGGCCGCCCCGAAGGTCCGCGAGTACGCGCTCACCCTGGTCGCCGACCTGGCCCGGTACGGCGTGGACGCGATCCGGGCCGAGTCGCTGCACTTCCACGGGCTGCGCCACGGCTACCACCACGAGCGCTACTTCGAGGAGCTGGGCCCGGTCGCCGAGGCGCTGCTCGGGATCTGCTTCTGCACGCACTGCCGCGCCACCGCCGTCCGCGCGGGCGTTCCGGCCGACGAGGTGGCGGCGGCCGTCCGCACCGAGCTGCGCCGCCGGCTGGCCGACGACACGGCCGCCGCCGAACCCGCCGCCCTCGACGAGCTGGCCGACGGCGCCGTCGCGGCCTACGTCGACGCCTCCGCCGCGACCGTGACCTCGCTCGCCACCGAGGTGGCCGAGGAGGCCCGGCGGCACGGCATGCGACTGAGCTTCATGGACGGCGGCGGCCCGGGCCGGGGCTGGCTCTCCGGCATCGACCTGCCCGCGCTCGCCAGGGCGGCCGACCAGATCGAGACGCTCGGGTACGCGCGGACCCCGGAGGCCGTCCGGGAGAAGGTCGCCGCCTTCGCCCTGCACGGGGTCCGCCCGCAGGACATGGCGGTGATCCTGCGCCCGATGGCGTCGGACTGCGACGGCCCGGCCAACCTCGCCGCGAAGATCGCCACGCTCCGGGAGCTGGGCGTGCCGGAGGTCGAGTTCTACCACTACGGCCTGATGCGGCTCTCCTCGCTGGACCGGATCGGCGCCGCGCTGGCCGGCTAGGCCGCCGCACCCGGCCTACCGGGCCGACCCGGCCGACCGGGCGGACACCGCGCCCCTCAGCGCCGCCGCCGGGACGTCCCGAACAGGCTGCGGGAGATCTCCCGTCCGAGCTGTGACCCGGCCGAGCGGGCGAAGGACTTCAGCATCGGGTTGCTCATCAGCATCCCGAGCACCCCGCCGCCGTCCTTCTCGGCACCCGACTCACGCGACGCACGCGAACCCTGCGCCTCCCGCGACTCCCGGACGTCCCGCGACTCCTCCCCAGGAGCCGGCACCGGCACCGGCGCCGGCTCCGGCTCCGGCTCCGGCCGCGCCGCCCGGGCGGCCAGCTTCTCGTAGGCCGACTCCCGGTCGATCGCGTCCCGGTAGCGGGCCGACAGGGCCGACGCGTCCACCGCCGCCCGCAGCGCGGCCGGCTCGACCGGGCCCATCAGCGACTGCGGCGCCCGCAGCCTGGTCGCCGCCACGGGCGTCGGCGCCCCCTTCTCGGAGAGCACCGTGACCACGGCCTCCCCGGTACCGAGCGAGGTCAGCACCTCGCTCAGGTCGTACGAGGACCGGGGGAAGGTCGAGACGGTCGCCTTGAGCGCCTTGGCGTCGTCCGGGGTGAAGGCCCGCAGCGCGTGCTGCACCCGGTTGCCCAGTTGGGCGAGCACATCGGCCGGGACGTCCTTCGGCGTCTGGGTGACGAAGAAGATCCCGACGCCCTTGGAGCGGATCAGCCGGACGGTCTGGGTGATCGCCTCCAGGAAGGCCCTGGAGGCGCCCTTGAAGAGCAGGTGCGCCTCGTCGAAGAAGAACACCAGCTTGGGCTTGTCGAGGTCCCCCACCTCGGGCAGCTCCTGGTAGAGGTCGGCCAGCAGCCACATCAGGAAGGTGGAGAACAGCCGCGGCCGGTCCTGCACGGCGGGCAGTTCCAGCACCGAGACGAGGCCGCGGCCGTCCGGCGCCGTCCGCAGCAGCTCGGCGGTGTCGAACTCCGGCTCCCCGAAGAACGCCCCGGCGCCCTCGTTCTCCAGCATGGTGAGCGAGCGCAGGATCACTCCCACGGTGGCCGCCGAGATCCCGCCGATGCCCTTCAGCTCCTCCTTGCCCTCCGGTGAGGTGAGGAAGGTGATGACGGCGGTGAGGTCCTTGAGGTCGTACAGCTCCAGACCGTTGCGGTCGGCATAGTGGAAGACCAGGCCGAGCGACGACTCCTGGGTCTCGTTCAGGTCCAGCACCTTGGCGAGCAGCAGCGGACCGAAGCTGGTGACGGTGGCCCGGATCGGGATGCCCGTACCCAGGCCACCCAGCGCGTAGTACTCGGTCGGGCAGCCCCGCGCCGACCAGTTCTGGCCGACCTCGGCGGCCCGGGCGGCGGTCCGCTCGCTCGGCGTGCCGGGCGCGGAGATCCCGGAGACGTCGCCCTTGATGTCGGCCAGGAACACCGGCACTCCCTGGGCGGAGAGCTGTTCGGCGATCAGCTGGAGCGTCTTGGTCTTGCCGGTGCCGGTGGCACCCGCGACCAGCCCGTGCCGATTGAGCACCCCGAGCGGGATGCGCACCTGGGCGTCGCGGTGGGCGGTGCCGTCCAGCAGCACCGCGCCGAGGTCGAGGGCGGGCCCGGTGAAGGCGTACCCCGCGGCGATCTCCCGCACCGCGGGCGGGAGGAGTTCGGTGCCGGCGGTGGTGGACGGCGGCTCGGCGGTGGACATCGGTGCACACTCCAGGGCAGAGCTGAGGGGCGACGTTCGCGACATTTCCCATGAAACAGCCGCAATCGCCCGCCCGCAGCTCGCGTCGGTGCGCGTGGCGGAGCCTCGGCTGCTGCGCCATCCGCCGCCCAAACGGTAGGCTTTCCGTGTGATCTTCAAGCGCATCGGCAATGGGCGGCCGTACCCGGATCACGGCCGGACCAGCACCCGCCAGTGGGCGGACGTCGCCCCGCGTCCGGTGCGGCTGGACCAGCTGGTGACCACCAAGGGCCAACTCGACCTGGAGACCCTCCTCGCGGAGGACTCCACCTTCTACGGCGATCTCTTCGCCCACGTCGTGAAGTGGCACGGCGACCTCTACCTGGAGGACGGGCTGCACCGCGCCGTACGCGCCGCGCTCCAGCAGCGCCAGGTGCTGCACGCCCGCGTCCTCGAAATGGAGTGACGGGCCCCTCCCGCACTCCGCCACCCGCGTGGACACCGCCCTCCGGCCACCTCCGGAGGGCGGTCCGCGCATTCGCCGGTACCCCCGTTCGGGTGCCGACGTACTCCAGATGATGATCATTTAGTACCTTCGCAGCCGTACGGCACTAATCTGCTGACTACGGCCGCAGTCCGTGGCGAACGCCGCCCACCCAGGCCGATTCCGTCACCCGATCCCCGCCCTGGCACGAGGGGGAGACAAACCGTGAGCATGTTGACTCCCCAAGGCCTGAAGGGGAAGCAGTACCGCATCACCGGCAACGCCTATCCACGGCTCGGCCGGCCGCCGAAGAAGAGCCGCAAGGTCATGGCCCTGATCGGCTCGCTGCTCGCCCTGGCGCTCATCGCGCTCGGCGGCGTCCAGCTCTACGACATCTTCACCGGCAAGGGCAAGAACGCCTCCGCCCAGGCCTGCGCGACGCCGTCCGGCAAACCGCTGGCCGCTCCCACCCCCACGCCGGACGCCCCGGCCGGCGACCCGCACGCCATCCCGCAGCCGGCCGGCTTCAAGCTGAACGTCTTCAACGCCACCACCAAGTCCGGCCTGGCCGGGCGGACCGCCGACGAGTTCACGAAGCGCGGCTTCACCGTGGACAAGAAGGGCAACGCCCCGGCCGAGCTGGACAAGAAGGTGCCCGGCACCGCCGTGGTGATCTCCGGCCCGGCCGGTGCCGGCGCCGCCACACTGATCAGCTCGCAGATCGCCGGGGCCACCGTCACCACGGACGCCCGCACCGACAACACCGTGGACGTCGTCGTCGGCGACAGCTACAACACCCTGCTGGACGAGACCCAGGCCGCCGCCGCACTGGCCCTGGCCACCAAGCCCTCCCCGACCCCGAGCTCCACCGGCAGCTGCTGAGCCGGCCCGTCCGGCACGCACGAGAGCCCCCCGGCACCAGCCGGGGGGCTCTCTTCGTACGCTCGGACGACTACCGCCCGGGGGCCGGAGGCCCGGGGATCAGCCCGCGGTGCCGTACAGGCGGTCTCCCGCGTCACCCAGGCCGGGGACGATGTAGCCGTTCTCGTTCAGGCGCTCGTCGACGGCGGCGGTCACGACGGTGACCGGCAGCCCGGCCAGCTCCTTCTCCATCACCGCGACGCCCTCGGGCGCGGCCAGCAGCACCACGGCGGTGACATCGGTGGCGCCCCGCTCGATCAGCATCCGGATCGCGGCGACCAGCGTGCCGCCGGTGGCCAGCATCGGGTCGAGCACGTAGACCTGGCGGCCGGAGAGGTCGTCCGGCATCCGGGTGGCGTAGGTGGAGGCCTCCAGGGTCTCCTCGTTGCGCACCATGCCGAGGAAACCCACCTCGGCGGTCGGCAGCAGCCGGGTCATCCCGTCGAGCATGCCCAGGCCGGCCCGCAGGATCGGGACGACCAGCGGGCGGGGGTAGCTCAGCCGGGTACCGGTGGTGACCGCCACGGGGGTGGTGATCTCCACCTCCTCGGTGCGGACGTCCCTCGTCGCCTCGTACGCGAGAAGGGTCACCAGCTCGTCGGTCAGGCGACGGAAGGTCGGCGAGTCGGTGCGCTCGTCGCGCAGGGTGGAGAGCTTGTGGGCGACCAGGGGGTGGTCGACGACGTGGATCCGCATGCATCGAGGTTAGCCCGGCCCCGGGTGCCCGGACGCCACCCGGCGGCCCGCCCGGCCGACTCCGCACCCCGCACGGGGCCGTCCGGGCTCACCCAGTGATGACGCGCCGTGACGCACCGCGAATGTCGGGGCGGAACGTCCTCCTGTGGTATCAATCCGGCCGATCTGGGAAAGTCAGGTCCTATGACGAGCAACCCGAAGAACGGGGACGGCTCGGCGGACGGGCCCACGGGCTCGTCGGGCGGGCACTCGGGCCTGCCCCCGGACCATCCGGAGACCGAGGCGGAGCGCCGCAAGCGGCGGACGGTGTTCCTCCGCGAACTCGCCGAGGCGCGCGAACTACGGGAGCGGGTCCAGCCCCGGCGCACCAAGGAACGGCGGATGCGCGAAGCGATGCGGATGCGAACCTTTCGGATCTGACGGGCCCGCGGCACTCTTCCGAGCGGCCGGCGGCGCCCACCCGGCGCACCCGGCGCCCGTTCACCGGCTCCCGGCCCACCCTTCCGACACGACCTGCGAAGACGCGCTGCCGAACACCCCCCGCAAAGCCGGGCTTTCTGTCACGATTCCGATGGGACGGTCCGAACAGCGGGCCGCCTCTGGCGCGGGGGCGGCCAGATTTCGCTTTGCCCGGAGCGCCGAGCCGAGACCGATGATCTTGGGAGTGTCCCTGGTGGCGTACTTCGCTGCAGTGCTTGCTCGCACCGAGGACGGGTGGGATGTGAGCGAGACGGAACTCGACGACGTCGAAACCCTGGCGGACCTGGCCGATCTGGCCCGCGAAGCCGCCCAGGACGACGACAGCGTCCTGGTCTTCATCGAACAGGAGGACGTCTGGTTCGCCGTCGTCCGGGTGGACGGCGAGGAGGATCCGCGGATCTTCGTGTCGGACGGCGCCGCCGCCGCCCGCAGCAGCTACGGCTCCGTCCTCACCGACGAACTGGTCGACCAGGCCGGCGAGAGCGAGTTCGGCGACCTCGACAACCTGGTCGCCGAACTGGAGGACGAGGCTCAGGCGGCGGAGCAGGAGGACGAGGAGGCGGAGGCGGACGCCCGCGGCGGCGTCCCGGTCGGCCCGCTCGGCGACGCCCACCTGCTCACCGAGTTCGGCCTCCCCTCCGAGGAACTGCTCGCCCTCAGCGGTGAGGGTGCCGTCCCGGGTGACGCCCTGGAGGAGATCGCCGAGGCCCTCGGCTGCGGCGAGATCCTGGAGGCCGTCCGGTAGCGGCCGATGCCCGTCGACGGATGCCGGACACTGGATGCCATGCAGTCCGCGTCCGCCCGTCAGACAGTCCAGCTCCCCGCCCCCGTCCGCCCCGACCCGGTCCGTGACCGCTGGGCGGCGCCGATGCGCCTCGCCATCACCGAGGCCGACCTGGCGCCGGCCACCGGGGACGTCCCGGTCGGGGCGCTCGTCCTGGGCCCGGACGGCGCGGTGATCGGCCGCGGCCACAACGCGCGCGAGGCGGTCGGCGACCCGACCGCACACGCCGAGGTGGTCGCCATCCGCGAGGCCGCCGCCGCACTCGGTCAGTGGCGGCTCAGCGGCTGCACCCTCGTCGTCACCCTGGAGCCCTGCACCATGTGCGCGGGCGCCATCGTGCTCTCCCGGGTCGACCGGGTGGTCTACGGCGCCCTCGACGAGAAGGCCGGCGCCGCCGGCTCGCTCTTCGACGTGATGCGCGACCGCCGGCTCAACCACCGCCCGGAGGTCGTCTGGGGCGTCCTCGCCGACGAGTGCGGCGAGCAGCTCCGCGCCTTCTTCGAGACCCACCGCTGACCGCACCCGCCGGCCGCCGTCGCGATACGGATTTCGTGCCCGCGCCACCTGTCCGGTAGAGTTCCCCTCGGTAGCGTGTCCGAGCGGCCAAAGGAGCACGCCTCGAAAGCGTGTGTGGGGGCAACTTCACCGTGGGTTCGAATCCCACCGCTACCGCCAGCGACACGAGGGCCCCGACCGGAGACGGTCGGGGCCCTCGTCGTTTCCCGCACGCCCGTGGGCGCGGAGAAGCTCCGCACCCGGGGCCGATGACCACCAACGCCCGGCGAGTACGGAGCCTGGAGGGGGAGCGGCTCGGGGGACCAACCGCTCCCCCGGCGGAGTCCCACAACCGGGGCCGCGTCGGGGGGAAGTCGCGGCGCCCGGTCCCACAGCGGGGAGCTCCGGATCCACGTGCCGGGGATTCCTGCCAGACCCCCGGCACATCACCCATCCTGCTCGACGACTCCCGTCCGGGCACCCGGAGAAAGGCCCCACTCGCGGGGACCTTCGTCCCGCCGGGTGAACGCGTCGCACACTTGATGGGCCGTCCGGTGGATAAGCTGCCCAATGCAGAGGGCCGCTCGGGGACCGAATGGCGGCGGCCCACAGCAGGGAGGAAGGTCACCGGATGGCGCAGGCGAAGAAGATCGGCATGGTCCTCCTGCTCATCTTCGTGCTCTACACGATCATCACCGCGCCGGCCCGTGCGGCCGAGCTCGTCCAACTGGGGTTCGAGGGCATCTCGAACGCCGCCAAGGCCGTCGGCACCTTCATGACCGGGCTGGTCAAGTAGCCCGGGGGGCGGTCAACCGGCCCGGCCGGCACCGACTACGGTGAGCGGGACCCTCACCCCCCGTCCGCGAGGAGCGGCATCGTGATCCGGCACCTGGTCCTGTTCAAGCTCAACGACGGCGTCAGCAAGGACGACGAGCGCGCGCTCGCCGGCGCCAAGGCCTTCGAGGCGCTCGGCCCGGTCATCCCCGAGCTGTGCGAGTGGGAGTGCGGCTGGAACACCACCGAGCGCGACATCGCCCACGACTACGCGATCAACAGCCTGGTCGAGGACCGCGACGCGCTCCAGGCCTACCTCACCCACCCGGCCCACCAGGCCGCGGCCGGCCAGTGGCGCGAGTTCGCCACCTGGGTGATCGCCGACATCGAGGTCTGATCCCGGGCCGTCCCCCGGACGGCGCAAGGCGCCCCGCCCGGGTCTCGGGCGGGGCCGAGCGCGAACTGCCAGCGCAACGTGCCGTGGGTGGCTGCGACGGCGCCGAGCAGGAGCACCGTGTCGAGGA
>NZ_JBFAJO010000036.1:0-97111 GCF_040655255.1 Kitasatospora sp. NPDC050463 | reverse complement strand
AGGACCCCAAGCCGTTCACCTGGACCAAGACCGCCGATGAGATCCTCGACTCCCTCGCCCGCTTCTGCCGACGGATCTCCGGCGCAGGACACTAGTGCCGCGGCAGCGGCCCTGCACGCGGCCTGTACGCGGCCTCCCCCCGGCAGTGGGCCGGACGGCGCAGGGCCCGTCCGGACGCGGTCGTCCGGACGGGCCCTGCTCGGTGCGGGGCGGGCTCAGAAGCCCAGCTTGCGCAGCTGCTTCGGGTCACGCTGCCAGTCCTTGGCCACCTTGACGTGCAGGTCCAGGTAGACCGGCGTGCCGAGCAGCGCCTCGATGTGCTTGCGGGCGGTGGTGCCGACGTGCTTCAGCCGCGCGCCCTTGGCCCCGATCACGATGGCCTTCTGGCTCTGCCGCTCGATGTAGACGTTCGCGTGGATGTCCAGCAGCGGGCGGTCCGCCGGGCGGTCCTCGCGCGGGATCATCTCCTCGACCACCACGGCGAGCGAGTGCGGCAGCTCGTCCCGGACGCCCTCCAGGGCCGCCTCCCGGATCAGCTCGGCGACCATGATCTGCTCGGGCTCGTCGGTGAGGTCACCGTCCGGGTAGAGCGGCATGCCCTCCGGGAGCAGCTTGGTGATCAGCTCGGCGACCAGCTGGACCTGCTTGTCGCCGACCGCCGAGACCGGGATGATCTCGGCCCACTCGATGCCCAGCTCGGCGCCGAGCTGGTGGACGGCGATCAGCTGCTCGGCCAGCCGCTTGGAGTCGACCAGGTCGGTCTTGGTGACGATGGCCACCTTGGGGGTCTTCTTGATGTCGGCGAGTTCCTTGGCGATGAACTTGTCGCCGGGGCCGAGCTTCTGGTCGGCGGGCAGGCAGAAGCCGATCACGTCGACCTCGGCCCAGGTGGAGCGGACCAGGTCGTTCAGGCGCTCGCCGAGCAGGGTGCGCGGCTTGTGCAGCCCCGGGGTGTCGACCAGCACGAGCTGGGCGTCCGGGCGGTGCACGATGCCGCGCACGGTGTGCCGGGTGGTCTGCGGACGGTCGGAGGTGATCGCGACCTTCGTCCCCACCAGGGCGTTGGTCAGGGTCGACTTGCCCGCGTTGGGCCGGCCGACGAAGCACGCGAAGCCGGAGCGGTACGAGGAGGAAGGGGCACTCATGGGCTCCATTCTCCCTGATCACCGGGAGCTCGACGGACAGGCCGCCCCCGTCAGCCCTTTTTGCCGCCCAGGACGGCGGAGATTCCGCTGATCAGAACGATCAGGAGGAAGGTCACCGAGCCCCAGAGCCAGAACGGCGATCCGGTCTCCTGCCACTTGCCCATCCCCATGACGCCCAGCAGCAGCCCCGCGAAGAACGCGAACGGCCCCATGTCCCCAGCCCCCTCACCGCCATCACTACCGGTGAGATTATCTGCGGATATTGCTGGGTCGGGCGCCCGGGTTCCCCCGAGCGCCCGTCGGTGCCCCGCGCGGCCCCGAAGGCCCCGAAGGCCCCGAAGGCCAGCCGGCCTCAGCGGGCCCGGGCCGCGACCTTCAGCGCGCCGTCCGGCCCGGCCAGCAGCACCGGGGTCCCGGCCCCGCCGAGGTCCCGCACGGCGGCCAGATCGGCCTCGGCGGGCTCCCCGGCCTCGCTCACCACGGCCGCCGCCTCCAGCGACGTCGCGCCGCTGGCCACCGCCATCGCCACCGCCGTCTGCAGCGCGCTGAGCCGCAGCGACTCCAGCGCGACCGTGCCGGCCACATAGGTGCGCCCGGTCTCGTCGCGCACCGCGGCCCCCTCCGCGACGCCGTTGCGGGCGCGTGCGGAGCGGGCCAGGGTGATGATCTTCTTGTCTTCGGGGTCGAGCTCGACGATGTCACTCATGGCGCCGAGCATAGGACGCCCCGCTCACCGGCCGTCCACACCCTCCGCCGCGGCCGGCCTCAGTGGCCGATCGGGTTGGGCGGCCCCGGCCGCATGACCTTGACGAAGGTCTTCGGACCGTTCGGCAACGGCTCCTCGTCCTCGACCCGCTTGCGCCAGTACGGGTTGTCGTGCGGCAGGTGGCTGCTGACCCGGCCGTACATCCCGAAGGTCACCACGACCATCCCGAAGACGAACGCGAACAGCACGTTGGACATCCGGAAGTTGAGGATGTTGGCGTCCGGCCGGCCGAGCACCGCCAGACCGTAGAAACCGGAGAGCACGAAGAGGATGCCCACCACCATGTTGAGGTTGGCGGCGAAGTTCCCTCCGATGACGGCGCCGAGGACGAGGATCGCGCCCACCACGATGGAGAGGATCGCGAGTGCGCCGTTGGTCGACAGTCCGGCGATGTCATCGCCACGGGTGGACAGGAAGCCCGGATGGTCCGCCAGCCCGAGGATCCCGAACACGATCAGGAAGACCCCGCCGAGCCCCGCCCCGGTCCGCCAGACCAGGAGCAGCCGGTGGTCGACGGGCAGTTCGTCTTGCAGCTTCATGGTGACCTCCACCATGGGACGTCGAACGGCCTTCGTTCACGCCGCTCCGGTCACGGGGCGGCGTACGGCCCGGTCGCGGGGGTGGCAGCCCCCGCCCGTGCCTAGCTGTAGGGGTGGCTCCCCTCCATGTGCGGCACCTCGTGCATGTACAGCGAGCCGCACTGCTGGCAGCAGCGCAGCCCGGTGCCCCACTCCTCGTCCGGCCGGCTCTCGGCATCGGTGTCCATCGTCCGGCCGCACAGGGCCGTCGTCGGATCCGTGGCCCGGACGACGTGCCAGGACTTCGCCCCGGCCGACCGACCCTGCGGGCCGTACTCCGCGCGCAGTAGATGAGTCATGACGCCATCGTCGCCCCGCGGCCGCCCGAACGCTACTCGCCGGGCTCCTGGACGGCCCGGGCCGAGACCCGGACGGGGGTGGCGACCATCGAGCCGATCCGGTTGCGGCGGCCCGCCGAGCTCTCGGCGGTCAGCCGGATCGCGGTCAGGTCGGTGGCCGCGTCCTCGGGCAGCGGGATCTCGCAGGACGAGCCCGGGATCGGCACCCGGCCGAGGTGCTTGGCGAGCAGGCCGCCGACGGTCTCGACGTCCTCGTCCTCCAGCTCGATCCCGAACAGCTCGCCCAGGTCCTCGACCAGCAGCCGGGCGGTGATCCGGTACGAGCCGTCACCGAGGTCCTCGACCGGCGCGATCTCCCGGTCGTACTCGTCGGTGATCTCGCCGACGATCTCCTCCAGGATGTCCTCGATGGTGACCAGCCCGGCCGTGCCGCCGTACTCGTCGATCACGATCGCCACGTGCGAGCGGCGCTGCTGCATCTCCCGCAGCAGGTCACCGGCCGCCTTGGAGTCCGGGACGAAGACCGCCGGCCGCATCACCGCGCCGACCTCCTCGGACTCGGCCTCCCGGTTGATGTGGGTGCGCCGCACCAGGTCCTTGAGGTAGACGATGCCGACCACGTCGTCCTCGTTGTCGCCGACCACCGGGATGCGCGAGAAGCCCGAACGCAGCGCCAGCGTGAGCGCCTGACGGACGGTCTTGTGCCGCTCGATCATCACCAGGTCGGTGCGCGGCACCATCACCTCACGGACGATGGTGTCGCCCAGCTCGAAGACCGAGTGCACCATCCGGCGCTCCTCGTCCTCGATCAGGTCGTCCTTCCCGGCGAGGTCGACCAGCGCGCGCAGCTCCGCCTCGGAGGCGAACGGCCCCTCGCGGTAGCCCTTGCCCGGGGTCAGCGCGTTGCCGAGCAGGATCAGCAGCCGCGGGATCGGGCCGAGCACGCCGGCCAACGGCAGCAGCACGAAGGAGGCCGCGGTGGCGGTGGTCAGCGGGTGCTGGCGCCCGATCGTGCGCGGCGAGACGCCGACCGCCACGAAGGACACCAGCACCATCACGCCGAACGCCAGCAGCACGGCCTGCCAGGTGGAGTCCAGGCTCCGCACGCAGACCACGGTGACCAGGACGGCCGCCGCCATCTCGCTGGCCACCCGGATCAGGGTGGCCAGGTTGAGGTAGCGGATCGGGTCGGAGGCCAGCGCCAGCAACCGGGCCGAGCCCCGCCGGCCGGCCCGGACGGCCTCCTCCGCGCGGAACCGGGAGACCCGGGAGATACCCGCCTCGGCGCATGCGGCCAGCCAGCCGAGGACGACCAGCAGCACGGCACCCAGGATGAAACTCGTACTCTCACCACTCACAGGGGTTCGGGCTCCGCGCTCAGTGGGTGGTGGGGGCCGGGGAGATGCCGCCCAGGCCGCGGCCGGCCCGCCAGCCGTCCAGGATCGCCTTCTGGAGGCCGAACATCTCCTCCTCCTCCTCCGGCTCCTCGTGGTCGTAACCGAGCACGTGCAGCACCCCGTGGACGGTGAGCAGCTGCAGCTCCTCGTCCATCGAGTGCTTGGACGGGGCCGCCTTGCCCTGCTGCTCGGCCACCTCGGGGCAGAGCACGATGTCGCCGAGCAGGCCCTGCGGCAGCTCCTCGCCCTCCTTGCCGGGACGCAGCTCGTCCATCGGGAAGGACATCACGTCGGTCGGGCCGGGGAGGTCCATCCACTGGATGTGCAGCTCCTCCATCGCCGCACCGTCCACCAGGATCACGGACAGTTCTGACTGCGGGTGGATCCGCATCTTGTCCAGCGCGTAGCGGGCGACGTCGAGGATGGACTCCTCGTCGGCGTCCCAACCGGACTCATTGGCGATGTCGATCGACATGACGGGCTGGTTACTCAGCTTTCGGTGCGATGGGACTGTCGGGGTGCGCGTGCTGCGGTCGTCTTGCCGGGGCGCCGTTGGTCGGACTTGCGGGCCGACGGAGCGTTCTCCTCGGCCTCCTGCCGGGCGTCCCAGCGCTCGTACGCGTCCACGATCCGGCCGACCAGCTTGTGGCGGACCACGTCGGAGCTGGTGAGGACGGAGAAGTGGATGTCGGGCACGTCGACCAGGATCTCCTGGACGACCTTGAGGCCGCTGCGGGTGCTGCCCGGGAGGTCGATCTGGCTGGTGTCGCCGGTGACGACCACCCGGGAGTTGAACCCGAGGCGGGTGAGGAACATCTTCATCTGTTCGGGCGAGGTGTTCTGGGCCTCGTCGAGGATGATGAAGGCGTCGTTGAGGGTCCGGCCGCGCATGTAGGCGAGCGGGGCGACCTCGATGGTGCCGGCCGCCATCAAGCGCGGGATGGAGTCCGGGTCCATCATGTCGTGCAGCGCGTCGTAGAGCGGGCGCAGGTACGGGTCGATCTTGTCGAAGAGGGTGCCGGGCAGGAAACCCAGCCGCTCCCCCGCCTCGACGGCCGGACGGGTCAGGATGATCCGATTGACCTCCTTGGCCTGGAGGGCCTGGACGGCCTTGGCCATCGCGAGGTAGGTCTTGCCGGTACCGGCCGGGCCGAGGCCGAAGACGATGGTGTGCTTGTCGATCGCGTCGACGTAGCGCTGCTGGTTGAGCGTCTTGGGGCGGATGGTGCGGCCGCGGTTGGACAGGATGTTCGCCGTGAACACCTGCGACGGCACCGGGCTGTCCGGGTCGTCGACGGCGCTCCGGAGCATGGCGATGGAACGCTCCACGGCGTCCTCCGTCAGGGGTTGGCCGGCGCGCAGCACCAGCATCATCTCGTTGAAGAGCTGCTGCACGAGGGCGACCTCGGCGCGCTCTCCGGTGGCGGTCACCTCGTTGCCGCGGACGTGGATGTCCGCGGCGGGGAAGCCTCGCTCGATCACTCGCAGCAGCGAGTCCGCAGTGCCGAGCAGGGTGACCATCGGGTGCTTCTCGGGGATGACGATCCGGGCGCTGGTGCGGCCCTCGTCGGCCGGTTCGGGGCGCGACTGTCCGTTCGTACGGGTCTGCGATGTGTCACTCATAGGTCGGCGCTGAGGCCTGCCTCATCCCATCCGTGGTCTCGTGGTGCCGCTCGATCCTTCCGGGGCACCAGGGTACGCCGCGAGCGTGATCGCTGCGGCGGGCGGCGGGGCCGCACCCGACGATGCTGCGGCAGATCGGAGGACGGCGCGAGCGGTTTTCCGCCCGGCCCCGGCCGGGCCGCGCACTCACGACCGCCGTCGGGGCGGCACGGGCACCCGGGCCAGGTCCTCGGCCAGCACGACGGTGCCGTCGAAGTGCTTGCGGGCGTCGGCGAGGTGCTGGCCGAGGTCCGGGTAGCGCTGCGAGAAGTGGGTCAGCACGAGGGTGCCCGCGCCGGCCTCGGCGGCGACCTTGCCGGCCTGGCCGGCGGTGAGGTGGCCGTGCTCCTCGGCGAGCCGGGTGTCGGCGTCGGTGAAGGTGGCCTCGATGACCAGCAGGTCGGCGCCCTCGGCGAGTTCGTGGACGCCCTCGCAGAGCCGGGTGTCCATCACGAAGGCGAACCGCTGGCCGCGCCGGAGCTCGCTGACCTGGTCGAGGGTGACGGACCGGCCGTTCGACTCGATCGCGCCCAGGTGCTGGAGCCGGCCGACGTCCGGGCCCGCGATGCCCAGCGCGGCCAGCCGCTCGGGCACCAGCCGGCGGCCGTCCGGCTCGGTGAGCCGGTAGCCGAAGGACTCGACGGGGTGCGAGAGCCGGACGGCGTCCAGCGCGAAGCGGGCGCCGGGCGCGGGCAGCGGGCCGGGCTCGTCGATCGGGCGGGGGCGCAGCACCGCCGTCTCGTGGAAGGCCGTGGCGTGCCGCAGCCGCTCGAAGTAGACCTCCCCGGAGGCCGGGAAGTAGATGTCCACCGGATGCGGGACGCGGTCCAGGTTGATCCGCTGGATCACCCCGGCGAGACCCAGGCTGTGGTCGCCGTGGAAGTGGGTGACCGCGATCCGGGTGATCTGGGTGGCGGAGACCCCGGCGTGCAGCATCTGGCGCTGGGTGCCCTCGCCGGGGTCGAACAGCAGGCCCTCGCCGTCCCAGCGCAGCAGGTAGCCGTTGTGGTTGCGGTGCCGGGTCGGTACCTGGCTGGCCGTGCCGAGGACGACGAGTTCGCGCTGTGACACGTCGTTCAGACCATGCGCTCGTTCATCGGGATGCCGCCGAGGACGTGGACGTGGGCGTGGAAGACCGTCTGACCGGCGCCGGCCCCGGTGTTGAAGATCAGCCGGTAGTCCTCGATGCCCTCGTCCCTGGCGACCTCGCCGGCCTCGGCGAGGAGCTCGCCGGCGATCTGCGGCTCGGCGGCGGCCAGCGCGGCCGCGTTCGGGTAGTGCACGTGCGGGATGACCAGGACGTGGGTCGGGGCCTTCGGGGCGATGTCCCGGAAGGCCAGGACGCGCTCGGTCTTGCGCACCACGGTGGCCGGGATCTCGCCGGCCACGATCTTGCAGAACAGGCAGTCGGGCTGCGGCTCGCCGGCCATCGGGGTCTCCTCGCGGTGTCGCACGGTGTCGGTCTGGGCGTACGGCCGCATGCTAGCCGAGCCGCCCGGTCGCCTGCTGGTACTCGCGCAGGTGCTTGCGGCGGACCGCGCGGACCCCGACGGCCGTCCCCTCCGACTCCGGCTCCTCGGTCAGCAGGCCGACCACCACGATGACGTAGCCGAGCAGCCAGCGCTTGGTGAGCCGCCAGGTGTGCGGGCGGCTGCCGTCCTTGTGGCGGATCACCCGGACGGCCAGGACGCCCTTGCCCAGGCTGAAGCCGGTCAGGCGGGCGAGCAGCACCTGGTTGGCGAAGGAGGCCCCGAAGAAGACGCCGACCAGGGTGGCGAAGTAGACGCCGACCGGGCCGTCCGGGCCGCTCGCCGCCTTGGCGGCGGCGAAGCCGGCCGCGAGGGCCAGCACACCGTCGAGGGTGGCGGCGAGGAACCGCCGGATGCTGCCGGCCTCCTCGGGCCGCCGCACCCAGGGGGCGTGGGCCTGCTGGGGCCGGGGCTGGGGCTGGGAGTACGGCTGGGGCTGGGAGTACGGCTGGGCGTGGGACTGCGGCGGGTACTGGCCGTGCGCCTGCTGCGGCGGGTACGGCTGCGCGCCGTAGGGGCCCTGACCGTACGGCGGCTGCCCGTACACGGGCTGTCCGGACGGCGGCTGCCCGTACGCAGGCTGCCCGTACGGCGCCTGCGGATAGCCCTGTGCCATGTGCGCTCCCCCGTGAGCCGGCGACCGGCCGACGACCGGTCTTGATCAAGAACAGCCCCGCATCCTACCCGCCGCGGAGCGGGCCGCCCGGGGTGCCCGGCCGCCCGCTCCGGACACCCCCGCCGGACCTACGCCGGACCTACCCCGGACCCTCTGCCGGACCCTGCGCCCACGGCAGCGGCGGCGGCGTGCTGGCCGGGGTCTCGGCCAGCATCGCCAGGGCGATCCGGACGCCCTCGGCGAGCTGCGGGTCCTCCCCCGCGGCCCACTGGTGCGGCGCGACCGGCACCTCGACGTCCGGGTCGACGCCGTGGTTCTCCACGCCCCAGCCGTACCCCTCCAGCCAGAACGCGTACTTGGGCTGGGTCACCAGGGTGCCGTCCACCAGGCTGTACTTGCTGTCGATGCCGATCACGCCGCCCCACGTCCGGGTGCCGACCACCGGGCCGAGCTTCAGTGCCTGGATGGCGGCGTTGACGATGTCGCCGTCCGAGCCGGAGAACTCGTCGGCCAGCGCCACGATCGGCCCGCGCGGCGCGTCACCGGGATAGGGCACCGGGTTGGCGAGGTCCCGGGCGACGTTCCAGCCGACGATCCGCCGGGCCAGCTTCTCGATCACCAGCTGCGAGGTGTGGCCGCCGCGGTTCTCCCGGATGTCGACGATCACGCCCTCCCGGGCCATCTCCGACCGCAGGTCGCGGTGGATCTGGGCCCAGCCGGTGCTCTGCATGTCGGGGATGTGCAGGTAGCCGAGCCGCCCGCCGGACAGCTCCCGGACGGCGGCCCGGCGGCCGACCACCCAGTCGTGGTAGCGCAGCGGCTCGTCGTCGGCGAGCGGGACGACCACCGGGTGGCGCCGGTCGGTGCCGTCCCTGCCGGCCACCGTCAGCTCCACCGGCTGCCCGGCGGTGCCGGCCAGCAACGGGGCCGGGCCGGCCACCTCGTCCACCGGCCGGCCGTTGACGGCCAGGATCGCGTCGCCCGGGCGGACGGCGGCGCCCGGCGCGGCCAGCGGCGAGCGGGCCCGCGGGTCGGAGGACTCGCCGGGCAGGATCCGGGCGATCCGCCAGACGTCGCCGTCCTTCACCAGGTCGGCACCGAGCTTGCCCTGCCGGCGGGCGGCCTCGGTGTGCGTGCCGTAGGGCACCACGTAGGCGTGTGAGGTGCCCAGCTCGCCGTGCACCTCCCAGAGCAGGTCGACCAGGTCGTCGTGCGAGCCGAGGCGCTCCACCAGAGGCCGGTAGCGGTCCAGGACGGCGGCCCAGGGCAGGCCGCCGAGGTCGGGGCGCCAGAAGTTGTCGCGCATCAGGCGGCCGTTCTCGTCGTACATCTGCCGCCACTCGGCAGCCGGGTCGACGGTCACCCGCAGCCGGTCGAGATCGACGTCGATCTCGTCGTCCTCGCCGACCGCCTTGTGGTCGGCCGGGACGATCCGCAGCTCGCCCTCGTCCAGCACGGCGACCCGGGTGCCGTCGCCACTGACCTCGAACGCGTCCAGGCCGTCGACCAGTTGCTCGGCGCGGCGCTTGCGCAGGTCGAACCGCTCCAGCGCGGGACGCGCCTCGTCGTCCTCCAACGAGGCCGCGTCGTCGCCGAGTTCACCCGTGAGCGGGATCCTGGTCCAGAGCACGCCGTCCTTGGCGGCCGCCAGCTCACCGAACCGGCCGCCCTCGACCGGGAAGGGGACGATCCGGTCGGCGATCCCGTCCAGGTCGACCCGGGTGGCGGGCGGGGCGTCACCGGTGCCCTCCTCGCCGTCCGTCTTCTTGCCCTTGGGCTCGTCGTCCTCCCCGCCGGCCGGCCGCCCGGACCGCCGCGGCCCGAACGGCGAGGGCGTGTCGGCGGCCAGGGTGACCAGGTACGGGCGGCAGCCGTTCGGGAACGACAGGTCGAAGACGTGCGAGTCGTAGACCGGATCGAAGTTGCGGACCGAGAGGAAGGCCAGGTGGCGGCCGTCGGCGGTGAAGGCCGGCGAGGTGTCGATGAAGCGCGCCGGAGTGACCTCGCCGACCGTGCGGGTGGCCAGGTTGGCCAGCATGATCTGGCGCAGCGACCAGGCCCCGAAGCCGGGGCACGGCCGCGACCAGGCCAGCCAGGCGGAGTCCGGGCTGAACGCCAGCCCGCTGACCTCGCCGTCGGTACTGCGGTCCAGCTCGTGCACCGTCCCGTCGGCGAGCGTGACCAGCAGCACCCGGCCGTCGTGCGAGCCGACCGCCGCCTGCTTGCCGTCCGGCGAGACGGCCAGCGCGCGGACCCGGCCCAGCTGTCCGGCGGCCAGCCGGCGGCGCTCGTCGCCCAGCACGGCGGGGGCGTACTCGATGGCGTCGTCGCCCTCGGCGTCGGTCACCCAGAGCACGCCCTGCGCGCCGTCCTCGCCGGGCACCACCCGGGCCCGCCGGGCCCGCACGCCGGGTGTTTCCTCCAGCACCCGGGCCGGGCCCTCCCGGTGCGGCAGCCAGTGCACGCTGCCGCGCACCACGACCGCGCCGGCCCGGCCGGTGCGGTCGGGGACGGCGGTCTCCAGCCAGTGCGCGGCCGCCACCGGGCGGGGCCGCCGGCCGGCCCGGGGTCCGGAGGGCCGGACGTCCAGCCGGCGCGGCTCGGCGCCGTCGAGGTCGTCCAGCAGCCAGAGGTCGCCCGCCCGGTGCCAGATCACCCGGGTGCCGTCGGTGGTGGCGCCGCGGGCGTAGAAGCCCTCCTCGGAGGTGGTGTGGCGGCGCAGGCCGCTGCCGTCGGGGAGGCTGGAGTAGAGCTCGCCGACGCCCTCGTGGTCGGCCAGGAAGGCGATCCGGGTACCACCGGGCGTGTCGACCCAGAGCGGCGAGTCGATGTGCCCGTCCAGTTCCTCGTGGACGCGGCCGAACTCCCCGGCGCCGATCCAGAGCTTGCCGACCCGGCCGCCCCGGTAGCGCTTCCACCGCGCGGGCTCCGCGCCGGCCGCCGAGAGCAGCAGCACGCGGTCGCCGCCCGGCTCGTGGGCCAGCCCGCCGATCGGCCCGTACGGCAGCCGCTGCGGCTCACCGCCGTCCAGCGGCACGGCGTGCGCCCAGGTGCGGCGCAGGGTGGACTGCCCGGCGGAGGTGGTGGCGATCGGGCGGCCGTCGGCCGTCCAGCCCTGCAGCTGCGTCTGGTCGCTGCCCCAGTACGTCAGCCGGCGGGAGGGCCCGCCGTCCACCGGCGCGACGTGCACCTCGGGTGCGCCGTCGCGGGTCGATACGAAGGCGATGTGCCGCCCGTCCGGCGAGAAGCGCGGGCGGCGGACGGGGACGTGATCGGCCGTCAGTCGCCAGGGCCGGCCACCGTCCAGCGGGGCCAGCCAGACGTCGTTCTCCGCGACGAAGGTGATCAGGTCACCGCGCAGGTGCGGATGGCGCAGGTACGCGCCGCCAGGGGTGCTCGGGGATTCGCTCACAGCGGCACCCTACGCACCGGTCCGGGCGGCGCGCCCCGGGTTTCGCCGAGGCCGCCCCTACGGGGGACGAAAGGGCACCCGGCTCGCACGGCGAACGGGCGCTCAGCCCCATCGGCCGGTGCGGCCCAGCAGCAGGGCGCCGGCGGCCACCCCGGCGGTCGAGGTGCGCAGCACCGAGGGCCCGAGCCGGTACGGCCCGGCGCCGGCCTCGGCGAAGGCGGCCAGCTCCTCCGGGGAGACCCCGCCCTCGGGGCCGACCACCAGCACGATGTCCCCGCTGTCGGGCAGCGCGGCGCCGGCCAGCGGCTCGGCGCCCTCCTCGTGCAGCACCGCGGCGAGGGCGGCACGGGCCAGGACGGGCGCCAGCTGCCGGGTGGTCGCGAGCTCGCGGACCTCGGGGAAGCGCAGCCGGCGGGACTGCTTGCCCGCCTCGCGGGCGGTGGCCCGCCACTTGGCGAGCGCCTTGGCGCCGCGCTCGCCCTTCCACTGGGTGATGCAGCGGGAGGCGGCCCACGGGATCACCACGTCCACGCCGACCTCGGTCATGGTCTCCACCGCCAGCTCCCCGCGGTCGCCCTTGGGCAGCGCCTGGACGACGACGATCCGCGGCGCCGGCTCGGCCTCCCGGCGGACCGCGGCCACCGTCACCTCGACCGCGTCCTTGCCGTGGACGGCCGTGACCGTGCCGTCGACCCCGAGGCCGAGCCCGTCGGCCAGGGTCACCGCCTCGCCCGGCTCCAGCCGCTTCACGGCGGCGGCGTGCCGCCCCTCCGGGCCGTCCAGCCGGACCACCGCGCCGGGGGCGGCGGAGGCGAGCTGCGCGGTCTCGACGACGAACACGGGCGCGGTCATGGCGGTTCCTGGGAGTCGGGGGGGGACGGGCGGGGGAACGACGGCGCCCGGTGACCCGCCGGAGCGGGGTCACCGGGCGCCGGTGCGGTCAGCGGCCGTTGAAGGCGTCCTTCAGCCGGGAGAACAACCCCTGCTGGCCGGGCGCGAACTGGCCGGACGGCCGCTCCTCGCCGCGCAGCACCGCGAGGCGGCGCAGCAGGTCCTCCTGCTCGGGGTCGAGCTTGGAGGGCGTCTGCACCTCGACGTGCACTATCAAGTCGCCGCGGCCGCCGCCGCGCAGATGGGTGATGCCGCGGCCGTGCAGCGGGATCGACTGGCCGGACTGGGTGCCGGGCCGGATGTCGACCTCCTCCAGCCCGTCCAGGGTCTGCAGCGGCACCTGGGTGCCGAGCGAGGCGGCCGTCATCGGGATGGTGACCGTGCAGTGCAGGTCGTCGCCGCGGCGCTGGAAGGTCGCGTGGGTGGTCTCGGCGATCTCGACGTAGAGGTCGCCGGCGGGGCCGCCGCCGGGGCCGACCTCGCCCTCGCCGGCCAGCTGGATCCGGGTGCCGTTGTCGACACCGGCCGGGATCTTGACGGTCAGGGTGCGGCGGGCCCGCACGCGGCCGTCGCCGGCGCACTCCGGGCACGGGGTCGGCACGACGGTGCCGAAGCCCTGGCACTGCGGGCAGGGCCGGGAGGTCATGACCTGGCCCAGGAAGGACCGGGTGACCTGGGAGACCTCGCCCTTGCCGCGACACATGTCACAGGTCTGCGCGGAGGTGCCGGGAGCGGCCCCCTCGCCGCTGCAGGTGGTGCAGGTGACGGCCGTGTCGACCTGGAGTTCCTTGGTGGTGCCGAACGCGGCCTCCTCCAGGGTGATCTCCAGCCGGATCATGGCGTCCTGGCCGCGCCGGGTGCGCGAGCGCGGGCCGCGCTGACCGGAGGCCGCGCCGAAGAACGCGTCCATGATGTCGGAGAAGCCGAATCCGGCCGCGCCCGCGCCGAAGCCGCCCGCGCCGCCGCCGTTGGGCGAGAGGGGATCCCCGCCGAGGTCGTAGACCTGCCGCTTCTGCGGGTCGGAGAGGACCTCGTAGGCGGCGTTGATCTCCTTGAACCGCTCCTGCGTCTTCGGGTCCGGGTTGACGTCCGGGTGCAGTTCGCGCGCCAGGCGCCGGAACGCCTTCTTGATCTCGTCCTGCCCCGCATCCCGTCGGACGCCGAGTACCGCGTAGTAGTCCGTGGCCACCAAATGCTCCGCTTGTTCCGCCTGTAGAAGTGCTTGCGACTGGTACCGGTGTCACCCGTGCGACACCGGTCGTTCCCTACGACTCGGCCAGGATCTGGCCCACGTACCGTGCCACCGCTCGCACCGCCCCCATTGTGCCCGGATAGTCCATCCGGGTCGGACCGATCACACCCAGCTTGGCCACGCTCTCGTCGCCCGAACCGTAACCGACGGAGACGACCGAGGTGGAATTGAGCCCTTCGTACGCGTTCTCCCGACCGATCCGGACCGTCATCCCGGCGTCGGCGGTCTCGCCCAGCAGGCGGAGCAGGATGACCTGCTCCTCCAGTGCTTCCAGCACCGGCTGGATGGTGAGCGGGAAGTCGTGGCCGAAGCGGGTCAGGTTGGCCGTGCCGGCCAGCATGATCCGCTCCTCGTTCTGCTCGGCGAGCGCCTCGAAGAGCGTCGCCAGGACGACGGTGACCGCCGGCCGGTCCGCCGCCTCGAACATCGCCGGGAGCTCGTCCAGCAGCCCCGGCACCTCGGGCAGCCGCACACCGACGGCCCGTGCGTTGATCCTGGCACGCAGGTCCGCGAGGACCACCTCGCCGACCGTGCCCGGGCAGTCGACCATCCGCTGCTCGACCCGGCCGGTGTTGGTGATCAGGACCAGCATCACCTTCGCCGGAGCCAGCGCGACGAGCTCGATGTGACGCACCGTGGACCGGGAGAGCGAGGGGTACTGGACCACCGCGACCTGCCGGGTGAGCTGGGCGAGCAGCCGGACCGTACGGGCGACCACGTCGTCCAGGTCCACCGCGCCGTCCAGGAAGTGCCGGATGGCCCGCCGCTCGGGCGCGCTCATCGGCTTGACCTCGGCCAGCCGGTCGACGAACAGGCGGTACCCCTTGTCGGTGGGGATCCGTCCGGCGCTGGTGTGCGGCTGGTGGATGAAGCCGTCCTCCTCCAGCGCGGCCATGTCGTTGCGGACGGTGGCCGGGGAGACCCCGAGGTTGTGTCGTTCGACGAGGGCCTTGGAGCCGACCGGCTCCTCGGTGCCCACATAGTCCTGGACGATGGCGCGGAGCACGGCGAGCTTGCGTTCGTCGAGCTGTCGGACCTCACCGGCCATGGGGCACGCACCTCCCTCTTCGCACGTTGTCCGTGGTGACATTGTCCGTTCTGGCATGTTCCGGGCCGCTCTGGGCGGACCGCGGCTTTGGCACTCCGAACAGACGAGTGCCAGAACCGTACCTGCCAGTGTAAGGCCCGGGTCCGACGGCAGGAACGGCCCCGCCGGGGTGATCCTGCCCGCACTCCGCGGCACGCGGGTGATGCCGCGGGCCCGGCCGGGTGGCAGCATCGATAGCGAACGGCGAACGGAGGACCAGCGATGTCGACCTCGGGCCAGCACACCCGCTTCGCACCGGACCGCGGCCTGACCGGCCGGATGGTCGGGACGATGTTCGTGATCGGGCTGCTGTACGTCGGATTCACCGGCCTGTTGATCGCGCTGCTGCGCGGCGCCTGGCCACTGATCGTGCTGATCTCCGGCGGGCTGTTCGTGGCCCAGTTCTGGTTCAGCGACAAGATCACCGAGCGGGCGATGGGCGCCCACCGGGTGACCCCGGAGCAGTACCCCCAGCTGCACGGCACCGTCGACCGGCTCTGCGCGCTCGCCGACATGCCCAAACCGCGGGTGGCGGTCGCCGACAACGACATGCCGAACGCCTTCGCGACCGGCCGCAACCCGCAGAACGCGGTGGTCTGCGTCACCACCGGGCTGCTGCGGCGGCTGGAGCCCGAGGAACTGGAGGGCGTCCTGGCCCACGAACTGTCGCACGTCGCCCACCGGGACGTCGCGGTGATGACCGTCGCCGGGTTCCTCGGAGTGCTGGCCGGGGCGATGACCCGGATCGCGATGTACGGCGGTTTCATGGGCGGCGCCCGCAACAGCAACGACTCCAACGCCGCGATCGCCGCGCTGGTCATCCCGCTGGTGTCGGTCGTGGTGTACGCGATCAGCTTCCTGCTGACCCGGCTGCTCTCCCGCTACCGGGAGCTGGCGGCCGACCGGGCGGCCGCCCAGCTCACCGGCCGGCCCAGCGCGCTGGCCTCGGCACTGACCAAGGTGACCGGCCAGATCGCCGCGATCCCGACCAAGGACCTGCGCCAGGCGCAGGCGTACAACGCCTTCTACTTCGCCCCGGCGCTGAGCGCCCGGGACGCCGCCTCGCAGCTGTTCTCCACCCACCCGTCGCTGGAGAAGCGGCTGGAGCAGCTGGAGCAGCTGGCGAGGATCTCCACCCAGCTCGGCCGCTGAGCCGCCGCACGAACCCCGGAGGGGACCGCCGTGGGAATCCTGGACGCGCTGTTCGGCCGCACCAAGCCCGTCAGGCCCGATCTCGACCAGCTGTTCGGCGTGCCGTCGGCCGCGCTGACCCTGGAGGCGGCGGCCGGCTTCCGGCCGACCGGTGTCGGGTCGGTCTGCTTCGCCTCCGTCGAGGGCGGGGCGTTCGTCGAGGTCGAGCGGCAGGTCCGGGCCCTGCTGGACGCCGACACCGAGCGCGGCGGCGTCCCGGTGGAGGCCTCCAAGGACGCCTACGGGTACTCCTGGCTGCTCGCCCGGCACACGCCCGAGGAGCTGCCGGAGCTGGTCAACGACCTGCACGCGGTCAACAGCGAGCTGGAGGCGAACGGCTTCGGCCCGCAGCTGCTCTGCTCGCTGGTGGGCTTCCGCGGCGCCGAGGGGCAGCCGCTGGCGCTGGTCTACCTGTACAAACGCGGCACCTTCTACCCGTTCGCGCCGGTGCCGGGCGGTGGGGAGAAGCGCAACAGCCCGCTGGAGCTGCAGGTCAACGCCATGCTGGGGAACGACCTACGGCTGGAGAAGGACCTCACCCGCTGGTTCCCGGTCTGGGGCGCGCCGGGCCTGTGAGGGCCCTCGGCGCCGGCCGGTGCCGCTGCCTATAGTCGGCTGCATGCGCAGCCGCCAGTACGGACCGGACCTCACCCCGCCGTGGAAGAGGCAACAGCCCGCCCCCGAAGTACCCGCCGAGCGGGACCTCGTGGTCGAGGAGGCCGCGACCGGTTTCTGCGGGGCGGTGGTGCGCTGCGAGAAGACCGCCGAGGGGCTCACCGTCACCCTGGAGGACCGCTTCGGCAAGCACCGGGTCTTCCCGCTGGTCCCGCGCGGCTTCCTGCTCGACGGGAGGGCGGTCACCCTGGTCCGGCCCGCCGGCGCCGCACCGGCGCCCTCCCGGGCCCCGGGCCGGACGGCCTCCGGTTCGGTCGCCGTCCCCGGCGCCCGGGCCCGGGTCGCCCGGGAGTCGCGGATCTACGTCGAGGGACGGCACGACGCCGAGCTGGTCGAGCGGGTCTGGGGCGACGACCTGCGGATCGAGGGCGTGGTCGTCGAGTACCTGGAGGGCATCGACGACCTGCCGGCGATCGTCGCCGACTTCGCCCCCGGCCCCGGCCGCCGGCTCGGCGTCCTGGTCGACCACCTGCTCCCCGGCACCAAGGAGCACCGGATCGCCGCCCGGGTCACCGGCACGGCGGTGCTGGTCGCCGGCCACCCGTACATCGACGTCTGGCAGGCCGTGAAGCCCTCCTCCGTCGGCATCCCCGGCTGGCCGGACGTCCCGTACGGCGAGGTCTGGAAGGAGGGCGTCTGCCGCCGCCTCGGCTGGCCGGTGGACACCCCCGCCGCGTGGAAGCGGATCCTCGCCTCGGTCGACTCCTACAAGGACCTGGAACCCGCACTGCTGGCCAAGGTGGAGGAACTGATCGACTTCGTGACTCTGGCCGAGTGACTACGCGTACGTCCGGAACTCCGAGGTGTCCAGGACCAGGCCGAGCAGGTCCGGGTTCTCGAAGATCCCGGTAGTCGCACGCCCCCTCCGACGGCTGGCACCCACGGTGACGAAGGTCAGTCCACCAGGTCGCGCACGACCGCGTCGGCCAGCAGGCGGCCCTGGAGGGTGAGGGTGGCGCGGCCCCCGGCCCAGCCGGCGGGGTCGAGCAGGCCCTCGCCGAGGGCGCGCTCGGCGGCCTTCAGGCCGGCCCCGGCGAGGAGGGTGAGCGGGATGCCCTCGGCGAGGCGCAGTTCGAGCAGGATCCGCTCGACCCGGCGGTCCTCGTCGGTGAGCAGCTCGCGGCCCTGGGCCGGGGTGCGCCGCTCGGCCAGGGCGCGGGCGTAGCCGGCCGGGTGCTTGGCGTTCCACCAGCGGACGCCACCGACGTGGCTGTGCGCGCCGGGGCCGGCGCCCCACCAGTCGCCGCCGGTCCAGTAGAGCTCGTTGTGGCGGCAGCGGCCCTCCGGGGTGGTGGCCCAGTTGGAGACCTCGTACCAGGAGTAGCCGGCGGCGGCGAGCGCCTCCTCGGCGATCAGGTACCGGTCGGCGTGCACGTCGTCGTCGATCATCGGCAGTTCGCCGCGCTTGACCCGGGCGGCCAGCTTGGTGCCGTCCTCGACGATCAGCGAGTAGGCCGAGACGTGGTCCGGTCCGGCCCCGATCGCGGCGTCCAGCGAGGCCCGCCAGTCGTCGTCGGACTCGCCGGGGGTGCCGTAGATGAGGTCGAGGTTGACGTGCTCGAAGCCGGCCGCGCGGGCCTCCGCCACGCAGGCCTCCGGGCGGCCCGGGGTGTGGTGGCGGTCGAGCAGCTGGAGCACGTGCGGCCGGGCGCTCTGCATGCCGAAGGAGATCCGGTTGTAGCCGCCCGCGCGCAGCTCGGCGAGGTAGGCCGGGTCGACCGACTCGGGATTGGCCTCGGTGGTGACCTCGGCGCCGTCGGCGAGCCCGAACTCCTCGCGAATGGCCGCCAGCATCTTCACCAGGTCCCGGGCGGGCAGCAGGGTGGGCGTGCCGCCGCCGAGGAATACCGTCCGCACCGGCAGGTCGGCGGAGCCGAGGACCTTGCGCGCCAGCCGGATCTCGGCGACCACGTTGTCGGCGTACGTCTCCTGGGAGGCGACGGCGCCCGAGGAACGCAGCTCGGTGGCGGTGTAGGTGTTGAAGTCGCAGTAGCCGCAGCGGCTCGCGCAGTACGGCACGTGCAGGTAGAAGCCGAACGGCCGCGACCCGAGCCCGGTGAGGGCGTGCGCGGGCAGGGAACCGTCGGACGGCACGGGTTCGCCGTCGGGGAGTGCGGAGGGCATGGCCCCATTGTCCCGTACGGCCGGGGCACACCCGAAACGGGCGGGCGGGCCCGGCGGCCGCACGGGACTTCGGGCGGATCAGGCCTCGTTGGCGCCCGCGTACATCTCGGTGACGGCGTCCGCGTACGTCCGCTCGACCACCGGGCGCTTGATCTTCAGGCTCGGCGTGAGCTCGCCGTGCTCGATGTCCAGGTCGCGCGGGAGCAGCGTGAACTTCTTGATCGTCTGCCAGCGCTGGAGGTCGGTGTTGAGGCGCCGCACGAAGCCGTCGATCAGCTGGTGCGTCTTCGGGTCGCCGACCACCTCGGCGTACGACTTGCCGGCCAGGCCGTGCTCGGCGGCCCACGGCATGATCACCGACTCGTCCAGGCCGATCAGCGCGGTGCAGAAGTTGCGGCCGTTGCCGATCACCAGGATGTTGCTGACGAACGGGCAGACCGCCTTGAACTTGCCCTCCACCTCGCTCGGCGCGACGTACTTGCCGCCGGAGGTCTTGAACATGTCCTTCTTGCGGTCGGTGATCCGCAGGAAGTCGTCCCGGCCGATCTCGCCGATGTCCTCGGTGTGGAACCAGCCGTCCGGCTCCAGCACCTCCGCGGTCTTCTCCGGCAGGTTGTGGTAACCGCGCATGACGCCGGGACCGCGGAGCAGGATCTCGCCGTCCTCGGCGATCCGGACCTCGGTGCCGGGCAGCACGGTGCCGATGGTGCCGACCCGGACGTCCTCGGCGGGGTTCACGCAGACCCCGGCCGACGTCTCGGTCAGGCCGTAGCCCTCCAGGACGGGCACGCCGACGCCGGCGAAGAAGTAGCCGATCTCGGGTGCCAGCGCGGCGCTGCCGGAGACCGAGCCGCGCATCCGCCCGCCGAACGCGGCCCGGATCTTGGTGTACACCAGCTTGTCGGCCAGCGCGTGCTGCAGCCGCAGCCCCAGCGGGGCGCTGTCGCGCCCGGTGGCGATCCGGTTGGCCTGGGTGACCCGGGCGTAGTCGCGGGCGGTCTTCGCCGCCCACATGAAGATCTTGTACTTGGCGCCGCCCTCGGCCCGGGCCTTGCCGGCGATGCCGTTGTAGACCTTCTCGAAGATGCGCGGCGCCGAGGCCATCATGGTCGGGCGGATCACCGGCAGGTTGTGGATGATCCGGTCGACCCGGCCGTCCAGCGCCATCACGTGGCCGGTGGCGATCTGGCCGCAGATCAGGCTCTTGCCGAACACGTGCGACAGCGGCAGCCACATGAACTGCACGTCATCCGCGCGCAGCAGCCCGCTCTGCTCCTGGGCCCGGCCCTGGTACGCCCAGCAGTCGTGCACCAGGCGCACGCCCTTGGGGCGACCGGTGGTGCCTGAGGTGTAGATGAGGGTGGCCAGCTGCTCCTTGTCGAGCGCGGCGACGGCCTTCTCCACGGCGTCCGGGTGCTGCTCCAGGTACTCGGCACCGAGCTGTTCCAGCTCGGCCAGGGTGAGCACGTTCAGCCCGGCCGGCGCCTCCAGGGGCGCGGCGCCGTCGAAGAGCACGGCGGTGCGCAGCTCGGGCAGCTGCCCGAGCTCGCCGATGACCTTGGCCAACTGCTTCTCGTTCTCGACGAAGAGCGCCCTGGAGCCCGAGTCGGAGAGGATGTAGGCCGTCTCATCGGCGTTGGTGCTGGGGTAGACGGCCGTGGTGGCCGCGCCCGCGCACATGTTGCCGAGGTCGGCGACGACCCACTCCAGCCGGGTGGAGGACATCAGCCCGACCCGGTCCTCCGGGCGGATGCCCAGGGACAACAGGCCGGCGGCCACCGCGAACACCCGGGTGGCGGTCTGCGCCCAGGTCAGCGAACGCCACTGCTCGGCGCCGGGGGCGCCGTCCGCCGCGTGCTCGTCCACCGGGACGGGGAAGCGGTAGGCCTCACCCGCCGGCGTGGCGGCGACCCGCTCCAGGAACAGGTGGGCGACGGAGGCGGGACGCCCGGCGACGATGTCGGCACGGCCGGAGTCGATCAGGGACTGCGCGGAACTCAACGAGGACCTCCGGGGGCGGGTGGCCGTCTGAGGGATGTCGCGGCGCCCGTGGGGGCGGTCGCCGGGCCCCCGGTTAACCGGACGGGTACCGGCGAGTAACAAGGGGGCAATCGTCAGCCTAGGGGGAAACCGGTCATTCCGTAAGAGGGTGAGGCCAGCTGGCACACCGGCGGGCCACCGGTGCAGCGCGCAACCGGGCCCGCCGGTAGGTTCGGCAAAGGACTGGACAAACCTCGGGGCGGCATAGCCCGAATCACCAGTACGAGTCCACCGAAGCATGAGAATTGGGATGCGAATCCCCACTGCCGACGACAAGAGTGTGCCAGTGCTGATCAGACTGCTCAGGGCGTACCTGCGCCCGTACTCCCGACCGATCTCCCTGCTGGTGCTGCTCCAGCTGGTGTCCACCCTGGCCCTGCTCTACCTGCCGACGCTGAACGCCGACATCATCGACCAGGGCGTGGTCAAGGGCGACACCGGCTACATCCTGCGCATCGGCGGCGTGATGATCGCCGTCACCGTCGTCCAGGCGCTCTGCTCCATCGGCGCCGTCCACTACGGCGCACGCACCGCCATGGCGTTCGGCCGGGACGTCCGGGCCGCCGTCTTCGACCGGGTCCAGACCTTCTCCGCCCGCGAGGTCGCCACCTTCGGCGCCCCCTCCCTGATCACCCGGACCACCAACGACGTCCAGCAGGTCCAGATGCTGGCCCTGATGAGCTTCACCCTGATGGTGGCCGCACCGATCATGTGCGTCGGCGGCATCGTCATGGCGCTCAACCAGGACGTGCCGCTCTCCGCGCTGCTGCTGGCCGTCGTCCCCCTGCTGGGCGTCGTGGTGGTCCTACTCGTCCGCTCGCTGCGCCCGAAGTTCCGCAGCATGCAGAAGAAGATCGACACCGTGAACCGGATCCTGCGCGAGCAGATCACCGGCATCCGGGTGATCCGCGCCTTCGTCAAGGACGACCACGAGCAGGCCCGGTTCGCCGGCGCCAACAAGGACCTGACCGGCGTCGCCCTCCAGGTCGGCCAGCTGATGTCGTTCATGTTCCCGATCGTGATGCTGGTGGTGAACGTCTCCAGCGTCGCCGTGCTCTGGTTCGGCGCGCAGCGGATCGACAGCGGCGGCATGGAGATCGGCGCCCTGACCGCCTTCCTCTCCTACCTGATGCAGATCCTGATGAGCGTCATGATGGCCACCTTCATGTTCATGATGGTGCCGCGCGCCGAGGTCTGCGCCGAGCGCATCCAGGAGGTCCTGGACACCAGCTCCAGCGTCGTCCCGCCGGCCACGCCCGTCACCGACCTCCTGGCCCGGGGCCGCCTGGAGCTGCGCGCCGTCGAGTTCCGCTACCCCGGCGCCGAGGCCTCCGTCCTGCGCGGCGTCGACATCACCGCCCGCCCCGGCGAGACCACCGCCGTCATCGGCTCCACCGGCAGCGGCAAGTCCACCCTGCTCGGCCTCGTCCCCCGGCTCTTCGACGCCACCGCCGGGCAGGTCCTGCTGGACGGCGTGGACGTCCGCGAGCTCGCCCCCGAGACGATCGCCGAGACCGTCGGACTCGTCCCGCAGAAGCCCTACCTGTTCACCGGCACCGTCGCCAGCAACCTGCGCTACGGCCGGCCCGACGCCACCGACGAGGAGCTCTGGCACGCCCTGGAGGTCGCCCAGGCCAAGGAGTTCGTCGAACGCCTCCCCGAAGGCCTCGACGCCCCGATCGCCCAGGGCGGCGGCAACGTCTCCGGCGGCCAGCGCCAGCGCCTGGCCATCGCCCGCGCACTCGTCCGCAAACCCGGCGTCTACCTGTTCGACGACTCCTTCTCCGCGCTCGACTACGCCACCGACGCCAGGCTGCGCAAGGCACTCGCCCGCGAGACCGCCGACGCCACCGTGCTGATCGTCGCCCAGCGCGTCTCCACCATCCGCGACGCCGACCGGATCGTCGTCCTCGACGAGGGCGCCGTCGTCGGCAGCGGCACCCACGGCGAACTGATGGCCGGCAACCCGACATACCGGGAGATCGTGCTCTCCCAGCTCACCGAGCAGGAGGCGGCGTGACCACCCCGCAGAACAAGGCGCCCACCAGGAAGGGCCGCGGCGCCGGCGAACTGCCCAGCGACTCGCAGGCCGCCGCCGCCCGCCGCGGCCCGGCCGGCCCCGGCCGGTTCATGGGCGGCCAGGGCTCCGAGAAGTCGATGGACTTCAAGGGCTCCGGCAAACGGCTGCTCGCCCTGCTGCGCCCCGAACGCGCCCTGCTCAGCGGTGTCCTGGCACTCGGCGTGCTCAGCATCGGCTGCGCCGTGACCGGCCCCAAGGTGCTCGGCCGGGCCACCGACCTGATCTTCGCGGGCGTGGTCGGCCAGCAGTTCCCGGCCGGCGTCTCCAAGGCCGACGCCGTCGCGGGCCTGCGGGCAGACGGGGACGGCGGCGCCGCCGACCTGCTCTCCTCGGTCGACTTCACCCCCGGCCAGCACATGGACTTCGGCGCGATCGGCACCGTGCTGCTCTGGGTGCTGGTCATCTACCTCGCCTCCGCCGCCTTCGGCATCGCCCAGGGCCGGCTCGCCACCAAGGCGATCCAGCGGGCCAGCTACCGGCTGCGTCAGGACGTCGAGGCCAAGCTCGCCCGGCTGCCGCTCAGCTACTTCGACAAGCAGCCGCGCGGCGAGGTGCTCAGCCGGGCCACCAACGACATCGACAACGTCGGCCAGTCCATGCAGCAGACCCTGGGCCAGGTGGTGAACTCCCTGCTCACCGTCGTCGGCGTGCTGGCGATGATGTTCTGGATCTCACCGCTGCTCGCCCTGATCGCGCTCATCTCCGTCCCGCTGTCGGTGCTGGTGGCGACCAGGGTCGGCAAGCGGGCGCAGCCGCAGTTCGTCCAGCAGTGGAAGTCCACCGGGCAGCTGAACGCGCACATCGAGGAGATGTACACCGGCCACGCGCTGGTGAAGGTCTTCGGCCGGCAGAAGGAGTCCGCCGAGACCTTCCGGGAGCACAACGAGGCGCTGTACGAGGCCAGCTTCCGGGCCCAGTTCATCTCCGGGATCATCCAGCCCGCGATGATGCTGATCGGCAACCTGCAGTACGTGCTGGTCGCCGTGGTGGGCGGCCTGCGGGTCGCCAGCGGCGCGCTGTCGATCGGCGACGTGCAGGCGTTCATCCAGTACTCGCGGCAGTTCAGCCAGCCGCTCACCCAGGTCGCCAGCATGGCCAACCTGGTGCAGTCCGGCGTCGCCTCCGCCGAGCGCGTCTTCGAGCTGCTGGACGCTCCCGAGCAGACCCCGGAACCCGCCATGCCGGAGCGCCCCGACGCGGTGCGCGGCCGGGTCTCCTTCCAGGACGTCTCCTTCCGCTACGACCCCGACAAGCCGCTCATCGAGGACCTCTCGCTCAAGGTCGAGCCGGGCCAGACCGTCGCCATCGTCGGCCCGACCGGCGCCGGCAAGACCACCATGGTCAACCTGCTGATGCGGTTCTACGAGGTCAGCGGCGGGCGGATCACCCTGGACGGGGTCGACATCGCGGCGATGTCCCGCGAGGACCTCCGCTCCGGCATCGGCATGGTCCTCCAGGACACCTGGCTGTTCGGCGGCACCATCGCCGACAACATCGCCTACGGCGCCCAGGGGGCCACTCACGAGCAGGTCGTCGAGGCGGCCAAGGCCGCCCACGTGGACCGCTTCGTACGGACCCTGCCGAACGGCTACGACACCGTCATCGACGACGAGGGCACCGGAGTCAGCGCGGGCGAGAAGCAGCTGATCACCATCGCCCGGGCGTTCCTGGCCCAGCCGTCGATCCTGGTCCTCGACGAGGCGACCAGCTCGGTGGACACCCGGACCGAGGTGCTGATCCAGCGCGCCATGGCCCGGCTGCGCACCGGCCGCACCAGCTTCGTGATCGCCCACCGGCTCTCCACCATCCGGGACGCCGACGTGATCCTGGTGATGGAGAACGGCTCCATCGTCGAACAGGGCACCCACGACGAGCTGATCGCCGCCGGCGGCGCGTACGCCCGGCTGTACCAGGCGCAGTTCGCCGAGGCCGTCGCCGAGGTCGACTGACCCGCACGCAGGGCGTGCCCGGAGGGGGAGGTCGGTTCACCGGCCTCCCCCTCCGGGCCTTCCGCCCGCCGCCTCCTCCGGCCGCCGGTGCCGGACGCTACGGTGGGGCCGTGAGTGACGACCTGTCGGCCGCTGCCGCGGCACCACCCGACGCCTTCGAGGCGAACCGCCGCTACCTGGGATCGGTGGCCTACCGGCTGCTCGGCTCGTTCAGCGACGCCGAGGACGTGCTGCAGGAAGCCTGGCTGCGCTGGCGCTCCGCCGATCGGTCCGCCGTCACCGACCCGCGCGCCTTCCTGACCACCGTCGTCACCCGCCTCTGCTACGACCAGCTGGGCTCGGCCCGGGCCCGCCGGGAGGCCTACTTCGGCGAGTGGCTGCCCGAACCCGTCGTCTCCTACCAGGACTCCCCCGCCTCCCCGGCCGAGCTCGCCGAACTCGGCGAGTCCGTCTCACTGGCGCTGCTCGCCGTCCTGGAGCAGCTGACGCCCGCCGAGCGCGCCGCCTTCGTGCTGCACGACGTGTTCGCGGTCGGCTTCGACGAGATCGCCGCCTCACTCGACCGCTCCCCCGACGCCGCCCGTCAGCTCGCCTCTAGGGCTCGCCGCCGGGTGAAGGACGGCGGGCGCCGCGCCACCGCCGACCCCGGCGAACACCGGCAGGCCGTGGCGGCGTTCGCCGCGGCCACCGCGCGCGGGGACATCGAGGGCCTGCTTGCCGTGCTCGACCCGGACGTGGTCTGGCACTCCGACGGCGGCGGCGTCGTCTCCGCCGGCGCCCGCCCGGTGTTCGGCGCGGACAAGGTCTCCCGCCTGGTGGCCGGCATCGTCGCGAAGTGGTTCACCCCGGGTATGGGCATCGAGTCCGTGCTGGTCAACGACGAGCCGGGGCTCCTCATCCACGACGCCGACGGGCTGGTCGTCGGCGTGCTGGCGTTCACCGTCGCCGACGGCCGGATCACCGAGGCCTACGTGGTGGTCAACCCCGAGAAGCTGACCCAGGTGACCAAGGTCGCCCCGCCGCACCCGGGCGTGTGACGCGGCTCACCGTCACACTCCGACCGGTCGTGCCGTCCCCTTCCCGAACACGCACCGAGGGCGTGGTCGACCGAGCGCTTCGAGAGGGCGCTCAGGAGGAGGCGGACGACATGACCGAGAAGCAGATCGTCGTACTGGGCGCCGGCTATGCGGGGCTGAGCGCGGCGACCCGGGCGGGCAGGCGCCACCGGGTGACCCTGATCGCGCCGGAGGCCCGCTTCCTGCACCGCGTCCGCCAGCACGAGACCGCCGCCGGCCACCCCGAGCACCGGCCCGCCCTGGCCGAGGTGATCCGCGGCCGCGGCGTGCGACACGTCCAGGCCCGCGCCACCGGCCTGGACCTCGACGCCCGCAAGGTGTTCCTGGACACCGGCGAGGCCGTCGCGTACGACACCCTGGTCTACGCCCTCGGCAGCCGCACCGCCTGGCACGGCGTCCCCGGCGCCGCGGAGCACGCCTACCCCGCCGAGCGGGCCGCCGAGCTGGGCGAGCGGCTGCGCACCACCGACCGCCCCGGCACCGTCGCCGTGGTCGGCGGCGGGGCCACCGGCATCGAACTGGCCACCGAGATCGCCGAGGCCCACCCCGGATGGCGGGTGCGGATCGTCGCCGCCGGCCAGGTCGGCGGCTGGTTCTCAGCCCGGGGCCGGGGCCACGTCCGCCGTGTCATGGCCCGGCTCGGGATCGAGGTGCACGAGCGGCACACCGTCACCGGGGTCGACGCCGGGGGCCTGACCACCACCGGCGGCCGGATCCCCGCCGACGTGGTGGTCTGGGCCGCCGCCATGGAGCCGCACCCGCTGGCGGCCGAGGCCGGCCTGACCGTCAACCCGGCCGGCCAGGCGGTGGTCGACGGCCACCTGCGCTCGGTCTCGCACCCGGAGGTGTACGTCATCGGCGACGCGGCCGCGGTGACCGTCCCCGGCACCGGCACCCTGCGGATGGGCTGCGCCACCGCCCAGCCGATGGGCGGCTACCTCGGCAAGGTGCTCGCCGGGCGCACCGACGAGCCCTTCGCGTTCCGGTACGGCCTGCAGTGCCTGAGCCTCGGCCGCCGGGACGCCCTCGTCCAGCTGATCCACGGCGACGACTCGATGCGGCCCTCGGTGCTGACCGGCCGGGCCGGGCGGCTGGTCAAGGCCGCCATCGTCAACGGCGTGATCTGGACCCTGCGTTGAGAAAAGCCGACGGGCCCGGGGCGACTCGTCCCGGGCCCGTCGGCCTACTGGTGGTGCCGGTACTGCTGGTGGTGCTCAGCTCGCGCCAGCGGCTACTTCTTCTCCTTCGGCGCCTCGGCGTCGGTGGACAGCGCGGCGATGAAGGCCTCCTGCGGGACCTCCACGCGGCCGACCATCTTCATCCGCTTCTTGCCTTCCTTCTGCTTCTCCAGCAGCTTGCGCTTACGCGAGATGTCACCGCCGTAGCACTTGGCGAGAACGTCCTTGCGGATCGCGCGGACCGTCTCACGGGCGATCACCCGGGAGCCGATGGCGGCCTGGATCGGCACCTCGAACTGCTGGCGCGGGATCAGCTTCTGCAGCTTGCCGGCCATCATCACGCCGTAGTTGTAGGCCTTGTCCTTGTGCACGATCGCGGAGAACGCGTCCACCGCGTCGCCGTGCAGCAGGATGTCGACCTTCACCAGGTCGGCCGTCTGCTCGCCGATCGGCTCGTAGTCGAAGGAGCCGTACCCACGGGTCTTGGACTTCAGGTGGTCGAAGAAGTCGAAGACGATCTCCGCGAGCGGCAGGGTGTAGCGCAGCTCGACGCGGTCCTCGGAGAGGTAGTCCATGCCCTGGAGGTTGCCGCGGCGGGACTGGCACAGCTCCATGATCGCGCCGACGAACTCGTTCGGCGCCAGGATGGTGCCACGGACGACCGGCTCGTGCACCTCGGCGATCTTGCCGGTCGGGAACTCGCTCGGGTTGGTGACGGTGTGCTCGGTACCGTCCTCCATCACCACGCGGTAGACCACGTTCGGGGCGGTGGAGATCAGGTCGAGGTTGAACTCGCGCTCCAGGCGCTCCCGGATGATCTCCAGGTGCAGCAGGCCGAGGAAGCCGCAGCGGTAACCGAAACCGAGCGCGACCGAGGTCTCCGGCTCGTAGACCAGTGCGGCGTCGTTCAGCCGCAGCTTGTCGAGGGCGTCGCGCAGCAGCGGGTAGTCCGAGCCGTCCAGCGGGTAGAGACCGGAGAACACCATCGGGCGCGGGTCCTTGTAGCCGCCCAGCGGCTCGGTCGCACCCTTGTGCATCGAGGTGATGGTGTCACCGACCTTGGACTGCCGGACGTCCTTCACACCGGTGATGATGTAGCCGACCTCGCCGACGCCCAGGCCGTCGGCGACCTTCGGCTCCGGCGAGATGACACCGATCTCCAGCAGCTCGTGCGTCGCGCCGGTCGACATCATCGCGATCCGCTCACGCTTGGTGAGCTGACCGTCGACGACACGGACGTAGGTGACCACGCCGCGGTAGGAGTCGTACACCGAGTCGAAGATCATCGCGCGGGCCGGGGCGTCCTTGACGCCGACCGGCGCCGGGATCCTCTCGACCACGTGGTCGAGCAGCTCCGGCACGCCGAGACCGCTCTTGGCGCTGACCTTGAGGACGTCCTCCGGGTCGCACCCGATGATGTGCGCGAGTTCGGCGGCGTACTTCTCCGGCTGGGCGGCCGGCAGGTCGATCTTGTTGAGCACCGGGATGATCGTGAGGTCGTTCTCCAGCGCCAGGTACAGGTTGGCGAGGGTCTGCGCCTCGATGCCCTGGGCGGCGTCCACCACCAGGATGGTGCCCTCGCAGGCGGCGAGCGAACGGGACACCTCGTACGTGAAGTCCACGTGGCCCGGGGTGTCGATCATGTTGAGGATGTGCGTCGAGCCGACGTCCGGTCCGGTCTTCGGCGCCCACGGGAGGCGGACCGCCTGCGACTTGATCGTGATGCCGCGCTCGCGCTCGATGTCCATCCGGTCGAGGTACTGGGCACGCATCTGCCGGGGGTCGACGACCCCGGTGATCTGCAGCATCCGGTCGGCGAGCGTCGACTTGCCGTGGTCGATGTGGGCGATGATGCAGAAGTTGCGGATCAGCGCCGGGTCGGTACGGCTGGGCTCTGGCACATTGCTGGGGGTCGCGGGCACCTTGGTCCGATTCTCCGTTGGTCCGGGGGCCGGGGGTGTCCGGGTCATCGCTGACCGGTTTCCCGGGGACCGGACAGTCGTCCGATCGAAATAGTTCTTCCCATCCTCCCACGAGCGCGACGTCCGTCGCTGTTCGGTTCCACCGGGGCCGCTCCGGGGCGTCCCGGCGCCGCGGTCCGAGGCCGCGGTCCGACGCCGCTCCGGACGTCCCCGCCGACGCTCCCCGCCGACGCCCGCAGGCGGGCGCGCCTTCCTGCGGTGGCCCCGGGCAGGCAGGATGGCCTCCCATGATCCTGGAAAGCGCCCTCCTCGACGTCGTCCCCGGCCAGGAGGACGCGTTCCTCTCCGCCTTCGCGGAGGCGAAACCACTGATCGCGGTCCAGCACGGCTTCCGCTCCCTCGCACTGCGCCGCTGCCTCGACGAGGGCCGCGGTGCCAGGTTCCTGCTCCAGGTGGAATGGGAGAGGCTGGAGGACCACACGGAGGGCTTCCGCCGCTCCGCCGAGTACCAGCGGTGGCGCGAGCTGCTGCACCGCTTCTACCGGCCGTTCCCCGAGGTGGAGCACTACGGCGAGCCGGTACTCCGGGCCTGAGCCGCACTCCGCCGGTTTGGGGCGGGCGGTGCGCCCCTGGTAGCGTGGGGCGCTGCACCTGGACCCGGCATGCCCTCTCAGCTTTCCGGCGACCGCGCGGTGCAAATCTCCCCCAGCCTTCGGCCGGGGGGACCCAGAACCGTTTACTGACAAGACTGAGGCTCCTTCGTGGCGAACATCAAGTCCCAGATCAAGCGCAACAAGACCAACGAGAAGGCGCGCCTGCGCAACAAGGCCGTCAAGTCCTCGCTGAAGACCGCCCTGCGCAAGGCCCGTGAGGCCGCTGCCTCCGGCGAGACCGAGAAGGCCGTCGTGCTGGCCCGCGCCGCCTCCAAGGCGCTGGACAAGGCCGTGAGCAAGGGCGTCATCCACGCCAACCAGGCCGCCAACAAGAAGTCGGCCATCACCAAGCGCGTCAACGCCGTCCAGGCCTGACTCCGCCGGGGCCCTCGGCCCCGACCGCCCCAGGGCGAACCGGCCCTCTACCCGGACTCCTGAGGCGCGAATTCAAGACTCGCACCGCACGCGGCCTGCGTTCGCCACGCGGGTGCGGTGCACAGAGATGTACCGGAAGTGCCGATCGTAGGTGCTTCCCCGACTGCCCGCCCGGTTCTCACCGGGCGGGCAGTCGGCGTTTGGGCCGCCGGCCCCGTCCCACTCCGGGGCGGTGAGGGACGGTTCGGGGCGGTCCGGGAGGACGGGTCGGGCTGCGGTTCAGGCCTGCTGCTCCGGGCCTGCCCCTCGGGGCGCCAGTGCTGCGGCGACTTCGACTCCTGTCGCGCTTCTAGGGCCCGGGCGTTATGGACCGGCCGCAGCGGTCGGCCACGACCGTCGGGTGGCGGCGAGGCCGTCGAGGTCCCGCCGGTTCAGTAGGAGCGCGGCCCGGAGCCGGCGCGGGCGGCCCGGGCGACGGCCACCACGGCCCGTTCCAGCGCGAAGGCGGGGTCGTCGGAGCCACCCTTGACGGCGGCGTCCGCCTGCGCGATCGCCGTCAGGGCGGTGGCCACGCCGTCGCCCGTCCAACCGCGCATCTGCTGGCGGACACGCTCGACCTTCCACGGCGGCATCCCCAACTCGCGCGCGAGGTCGGCCGGGCGCATGTTCCGCCCGGTGGTCGCCAACCGGCCGATGCTGCGGACGCCGGACGCCAGCGCGTACGTGATACCGGTCGGCGGCTGCCCCACGGCGAGCGCCCAGCGCAGCCGCTCCAGTGCCTCGGCGGCCCGGCCGGTGACCGCCAGATCCGCCACCTCGAAGCCGGTGGCCTCGGCCCGGCCGCTGTAGTAGCGGGCCACCACCGTCTCGTCGATGGTGCCCTCGACGTCCGAGGTGAGCTGGCTGCACGCGGCCGCCAGCTCACGGAGGTCGCTGCCGAGCGCGTCCAGCAGCACCTGGCACGCCTCCGGGGTAGCCGATCGCCCGAGCGTCCGGAACTCGCCCTTCACGAACGCCAGCCGCTCCGACGCCTTCGCCAGCTTCGCGCATGCGACCTCCCGGCCGCCGGCCTTCCGCCCGGCGTCCAGCAGGCCCTTGCCCTTGGCGCCCCCCGCGTGCGCCAACACCACGATCACTTCGTCGGCCGGGGCCTCGATGTACGCCTTGAGCTCCTTGACGGAGTCGGCGGAGAGGTCCTGGGCGGCCCTGACCACGATGACCTTGCGCTCGGCGAACAACGAGGGTGTGGTCAGCTCGGCGAGGCTGCCCGGCTGCAACGCCCCGGGGGGCAGATCCCGCACATCGGTGTCCGGGTCCGCCGCCTTCGCCGCCGCCACCACCTGGGCGACCGCGCGGTCGATCAGCAGTTCCTCCTGACCGACCGCGAGGGTCAGCGGGGCGAGCAGGTCGTCGGGTGCACTCTTCCTGGCCATCGCCTACCAGCATCCCACGGGGCGCGGACACTCCCGCCCGGGTGGGAGGGGGGCAGGCGCCGACCTTCGGACCGCTCCCGCAAGAATGGTCCGGTGACCGAAGACCTCACCATCGACCAGCCGGACGACTTCAACCCGAGCGCCCGGCAGCTCCTCGTCCTTCCCGACCGCGACGCCGCCGAAGAGGCCACGGAGGAGCTCAGCGCCAACCACCCCGACCTCGGCGAACTCGAAATCGTCCGGGACGCCCTCGCCGGCGAGGACGACGCCGAGGACGCCCAATGGCTCGTGGTGGTGGAACCTCCCGAGGACGGCTGGACGCCCGGCCTGCTGCGCGCGCTGGACGCCGTCGCCATCGAGCACGAGGGCTGGCGCGAGGAGGGCTGACCCTGGGCCCTTCTCCTGGCCGACCGACCGCCGTCCACCCGGCCCGTCTACCCTCCGCAGGGCCGTCCACCTCGCGTCATCCTCGCGTCATCCTCTCGGCGAGGCCGAGGTCCGTGGCCCCTCGGAGTGGGAAGTCGGACGGGCCGACTCCCCACTCCGAGGGGCCTGGCTTCCCGGCCCCGCACCCGGAAGGCCGGCGCCGGGGTGAGGGAGTACCCAGGGCTCTTCTCTGCGCCGGCCCGGGCGGTGCCCCGGGACGGCGCATCCTCTTGGCCCCCGCCCCCGCCCCCCGCCCCTCCCTCTCGCCCTCCCCACCCTTCCCCTCCTCCCTGGTGGGGAGGGCGAGAGCAAGGCAGCGGGGGACGCGCTCAGGCCGGCGGGCCGCGCGGCCCGTTGGCCGAGCCCGCACCGGGGAGGGCACCGGCCGCCCGCGGACCGTGCGCCTCCTGCGGGTGGACGACGGCACCGAGGCGGCGCGAGGTGTCGCCGATGACCGCGATGTCCCCGGACCGGTCCGTACGCAGCACCGTCGCGCCGAGTGACCGCAGGCGATCGACCGTCCTCGCCGACGGATGGCCGTACGGATTGCCCTCGCCGCAGGAGATCAGCGCCAACCGAGGGCGCAGCGCCGCAGCCAAGTCCCAGTCCTGGTGCGCCGAACCATGGTGAGCCACCTTCAGGACGTCCACCTCGACCCCACCTCCCCATCTCCCGAGCAGTGCCGACTGCGCCGGCGGTTCGAGATCACCCAACAGAGCCAGCCGCAACCCGCCCACGACCGTCACCAGCAGCGCGACGCTGGCGTTGTTGGCGCCTGACGCCTCCAGGGGCAGTTCCGCCTCCGGCCAGACCACCTGCCAGGACAACCCCGGACCGGCAACCCGTCGTTCACCCCGTCGGGCCCGCAGCAGCGGAATGCCGGCCGCCGCCGCCCATCCGGACACCCGGGCCGCCTCGCTCGGAGGGTCGTTCACGCTCGTCCCCTCGATCGCCCCGACGGCACGACCTCGCAGCACCCCCGGGACACCCTCCACGTGATCGGCGTGGAAGTGGGTCACCAACAGGAGCGGGACCCGGGTGATCCCGAGATCGCGCAGACAGCGATCGGCCGCCCGCGGATCCGGACCGGCGTCGACCACCACCGCGCTGTCCGGAACCGCATCACCGTCCGAAGCCACCGACAGCACCAGCATGTCGCCCTGCCCCACGTCGCACATGACCAGGCGCCACCCGGGCGGCGGCCAGCCGGTCGCGAGCCGGGTGAGCGCGGGCGGGCGAAGGAGCACGGCCAGCAGGACGAGGAAGAGGAGACCCGCGACCACCGGCCGGATCCAACCGCCCGGGGCGCGGCGACCGCTCGCCCCGGAGCGCCGGGGCAGCAGCAGCGGGACCGTCCAGCACATCGCCACGGTGGCCAGGGCGAGCGTCACCGTGCCGAGCGGCCCGCCCGGCCAGGAGATCTGAGCTCCCGGCAGCTCCGCCCCGCGCCGGGCCACCGCTGCCAGCCAGCCCACCGGGAGCCCGGCCGCCTCCGCGAGCCACCGGGCCAGGGCCGGGGAGAAGGGCTCCACCACGAGCACCGCGAAGCCCAGCAGCGTCGCCGGAGCCACCGCCAGCTCGGCCAGCAGATTGCACGGGACGGCTACCAGGCTGATGTGTCCGGACAGCACCACCGTCACGGGCGCGCAGAGCGCCTGGGCCGCGGCCGTCGCCGCAACGGCGCCCGCCGGACGCTGCGGCCAGCCCCGCGCCCGCAGGCCCTCCGCCCAGTGCGGGCCGAGCACCAGGAGGCCCGCGGTGGCGAGCACCGAGAGGAGGAAGCCGAACGACCGTGCGAGGTAGGGGTCGAGGAGCACCAGCAGCAACGCGGTACCGGCCAGGGCGGGCACCGCCTGGCGAGGCCGACCGGTGGCAAGGGCGAGCAGTCCGATCAGGCCCGTGCCGGCGGCCCGCAACACGCTGGGCTCGGGCCGGCAGACGGTGACGAAGGCCAGCGTGACAACCGTGCCGATCAGCGCGGTGGTGCGCAGCGGAATCCCGAACCAGGCGGCCAGGCCTCGCCGTTCGGGGGTGCCGGCCAGGCCGGGGGTGCCGAGCAGGACACCCAGGACGATCGCGAGGTTCGCCCCGCTGACCGCGACCAGATGCGCCATGTCGGTGGCCCGGAAGGCGTCCAGGAGGTCTCCGGGCAGGCGTGAGGTGTCTCCGACCACCAGGGCCGGCAGCAGTCCTCGCACGTCCGGCGGGAGATCGTCGGCGGCTGCCCGCAGGCCCGCCCGCAACCGGCCGGCAACCCGCTGCGGCGGGTTGGGCGGCGCGAGTTCCCGCGGCAGCCCGTGCGCGATCAACAGCGCGGCCGACTCGTCGCCGTGCCCCTCCCCCGGGGGGCGGACGTCGGCTTCGACGGCGACCCGGGCCGACGGGAGCAGCCGTTGCCACCCGCCGATGTCCGGCCCTCGTGCCATCAGCGTCACCGGTGTCCGTGTCCTGGTCACCTCGGCGCGAGCCGCCTCCGGACCGGATGCGTCACCTGCGGGGGCAGAGCCGCCCCGCACCGGGCCCGCCGGCACCGTGCCCGCCGGGCCGGTGACCTGGTCCACCACCGCGTCGACGGTGAGGACGGCCTGCCCGGCGGCCGTCCCCCTGGTGCGGGAGGTGTGGGTTCGCGGGTCACCGGTGATGGTCAGCTCGACGCTCACCTCCGGTGCCGGGCCTTTGGCACGGACCAACCCGGGCAGCGGCCCCCGGTGGAGGTCGGCGGTGTGGAGCATGGTCGCAGTGGTGGCCGCCGCACCGGTGAGCAGCAGGGCGGCGAGCGTCACGGCGGCACCGCGACGGCTCCGCACTCCCGGGCGGGCCAGCAGCAGGAGGGCGAGCAGGACGGCCACGCCTGCGGCCGACGACAGCAGGAGCCCGTGGCCGGGGCCCAGCCGGAGAACCGCCGCCGTGACCACCCACGCCGCGACGGCGGGGAGGAGGAGCCGAAGGTCGCCGGGCGGCCGGTGAGGCGCGACGGCGGGCCCCTCGGCGGCGGCAGTGGCAGTGGTGGTGGCGATGACAGCGCCTCCCTTCCGGGGAGCGGCGGACTGGTCGGTCAGGTACGTGCACCGGACGAGCACGAGCAGGCGGCAGCCCGGAGGAGCCGCGGGCAGGCAGGGTGGGCCAGGCGGGCCGGGCCGCGCACGAGTGGCCGGTGGCGGGCGGGTCAGAGGGTGAGCATCGGCCGGATCTCCGCGTAGGTACGGTCGCCGATGCCACTGACCTGCCGGATCTGGTCGAGTGAGCGGAACGATCCGTGCGACGCGCGGAAGGCGATGATGCGCTGCGCCAACGTCGGACCGACGCCCGGGAGTGTGTCGAGCTGTTCGAGGGTCGCGTGGTTCAGGCTGACCGGCTGCTTCGGCCCACCGGCCCCGGCCGGCCCACTCCCCGCCCCACCCCCTGCCCCGCCCCCTGCCCCGGCGGCGGGATCCCGCCCCGGCTCGCCGACGAGGATCTGCTCACCGTCCGTCAGCACGCGGGCCAGGTTGAGGCCCTTGGTCTCCGTCTCGGGCAGCGGGCCGCCGGCCACGCGCAGTGCATCCGCCACCCGGGAGCCGCTGGGCAGGGTGTGGACACCGGGCACGTGCACCCGGCCGCCGATGTCGATCACCACGACGGTGCTCGCGTCGGCGCCCCCGGGAGCGGACAGGGCGGAACCGGTGGCGACCTCCGGCGTCCCCGCGGCCGCCTCCCCCGGCTCCGCCGAGGCAACCGCCACCGCCGGCACCGCGACCGATTGCGGCCGTGCCAGCCAGAAGTGCTGCATGCCGTAGCCCACCGCGAGCAGCAGCAGGACGATCAGCCCCGCCGCAGCCCGCCGGTCGAGCATCACCGAGGGGCCGAAACGCCATCGTGCTCGGTCCGGTCCCCCGGAGCCGAGTCCGTCAGGCGGCACACCTCCGGTCGCCACACCGCCGACTCCACCGCTCGGGCCGTCACCCGGCCCGTCACCCGCCACGTCAACCGGGCCGTCACCCGCCACACCGTCCAGCCCGGCACCCGGCCCGTCGCCGAACGGCGAACCCCCGTGCAGCGACGGCTCGGTGGGCGGCCCGGTGGCCGACGGCTCCGTTGCGCCGCTCGCCCCCTCGGCCGCCGGCAGCAGTACCGCCAACCGCAATCGCGCGGTCTCACCGACCCTCTGGCGCTTCACCGCGCCGATGTTCATGCTCGTCATGCGGAGCACGCTAGGAGCCGGCCGGCACAGGCGGGGAGACGTGCGAAAAGCTGTGGAAAACCCTGGGGTTGTGGATAACTCGGATCGCTCGCACGAGTGAGTGATGCTCGTCGAAGTTGACTGCCCGTCCGCCGGGGCCTTCTCGGCGTCGCCGGGGGCCTTCTCGGCGCCTCACCCACCCCCTTCGATCCCGGGTGGACCGCCTCAGCGCGGCGAGACCACCACCGCCAGCAGCCCCGGTCCGACATGCGCACCGATCACCGCGCCCACCTCACCCACGTACAGGTCCCGCAACCCGGGGATCCGCCCCCGCAGGCGCTCCGCGAGCGGCTCGGCCCGCTCCGCCGCCGCCAGGTGGTGAACGGCGATGTCGACCTCCCGCTCCCCCGCCCGCTCGACCGCGATCTCCTCCAGTCGCGCGATCGCCCGGGACGCCGTCCGGACCTTCTCCAGCGGCTCGATGCGCCCGCCGTCCAGGTGCAGCAGCGGCTTCACCGCCAACGCCGACCCGAGCAGCGCCCGGGCAGCCCCGATCCGGCCGCCCCGGCGCAGGTACTCAAGGGTGTCCACGTAGAAGAATCCGCTGGTCACCGCCGCCCGCCCGGTGACGGCCGCGGCCACCTCGTCCAGCTCCCGCCCGGCCGCGATCGCCTCGGCCGCCGCCAGCACGCCGTACCCGAGGGCCATGCCGACCAGCCGGCTGTCCACCACCCGCACCGGGACGGGTGCCTCGGCGGCCGCCAGCCGGGCGGCCTCCGCGGTGCCGGACAGCTCGCCGGAGATGTGCACCGAGACGATCCCCTTCGCACCGGCCTCGGCGACGGCCCGGTAGGCGGCGGCGAAGGCCTCGGGGCTCGGCCTGGAGGTCGTCACCCGCTGCTTGCCACGCAGCGCCTCGGCGACGTCCTTGGGCGAGATCTCCACGCCCTCGGCGAGGACCGTGTCACCGACCGCGACGCTCAGCGGCACCACGGAGATCCCGTGGCGGTCGACGGCCTGCTGGGGCAGATAGGCCGTGGAATCGGTGACAAGTGCGAGGTCGGCGGGCATGAGCCGGAGGTTACTCCGCGCCCGGCCAGGATGACAGCGCCCGGTCCGGGTCGGCCCCGGCCCGCGCCGCCGGCCGTTCAGCACCCGGTGCCGGGCCCGTGCACCCCGTGGCGAGAAGCCGCCCGGAGCCGCGCGGCAGGCAGGGGAAGCGAGGGGAATAAGGGGAGCAGGAGGAGCAGGGGAGCAGGAGGAACGGGAAGAGGACATCGGAGCGAGCGACGAGCAGTGAACGGAGCACGCGGCCCGAAGACAGCAGCCCGGTCAGCCCGCCGTCGGCCCGGCCGACGGCTTCCGCAGCCGGTCGGCCAGCCGCGCCAGCGGGTCGGTCAGCCCCAGCACCTCCTCGGCACTCGGCCGCGCGCCCTTCCCGTCCGTCAGCCCGGCCCGTCGCGTCGTCTCTCCGCCGGCCGCCCCCGTACCCGACGCCCCACCGGTACCGGCACCGGCACTGGCACGGGACGGGCCGGCGGCAGCCCTACCGGTGGCGGAACCCCCCACGCCCCCCGACGTGTCCCAGTGCCGCAGCGCGGTCGCCTCGCTCTCGCACTCCTGGCCGAGCCGGCTCAGCTCGTCGTCGGCGAAACGGTGCATCCGGTCCTGGGCGGCCCAGCGCATGGTCTCGGCGGAGTGGGTGATCCGTTCGGCCCGCTCGCGCAGTTCGGGCAGCTTGACCGCGATCCGGCCCTGGTCCGGCTCGCGCTCCAGGATCCGCAGCTCGCCGTCCAGCTCCGCCGCGTGGGTGTCCAGCCGCCGCAGCAGGGCGAGCGCCTCACCGAGCTGGCCGTCCTGGACCAGGCCGCTCTCCAGGACCTGGCGCGTTCCGTCCAGGGAGGTCCGCAGCCTCAGCCGGACGGCCGAGATCTGGCCCTGCGGGCCGGGCTTGGCGTAGGTCTTCGCCTTGAGCGTCACGTTCTCGACCGCGCGCCGGGCGTTGGCCTCGTGCCGCTCCACCTTCGTGGCGACCGCCTTCGCCGCCTTGACCGTCCCCACCACCGCCAGCACCAGCACCGCGAGCCCGAAGAGCAGGGCCAGGCCGACCATCACGCCGAGCGCTTCCATCACGAGCCACCTTCCGTCAGCCGAACCGGCCCCCACCGGGCCCAACGCGGGCCGGCCCGCCGAGGGTTCCACCGTAACCGCCCGAGCAGCGCCGGGGGCAGGCCGAACGGGCCCGGTTCGCGGAGATCAGGGACAGATCGGGGATCTCCCCGAGAAGGGCCCCGGAAACGCCGACGGGCGGGCGCCCCGAAGGACACCCGCCCGAACCGGCGAACAAACACCCGGCCGAACAGCCGGTCGTCAGCCGGTGACGATGTTCACCAGCTTCGGCGCCCGCGCGATCACCTTGCGCACCGGAGCGTCCCCGATCGCCGCGACGACCGCGGGATCGGCCAGCGCCAGCGCCTCCAGCTCGGCGTCGGAGATCGTGGGCGCGACCTCCAGCCGGGCCTTGACCTTGCCCTTGATCTGCACGACGCAGGTGACCGCCTCGTCCACCACGTAGGCCGGGTCGGCCACGGGGTAGTCGGTGTGGGCCAGCGACTCGCCGTGGCCCAGCCGGCGCCACAGCTCCTCGGCGATGTGCGGGGCCAGCGGGGCGACCAGCAGGACCAGCTGCTCGGCGACCGGTCGCGGCGTGGAGCCGCGCTTCACCAGGAAGTTGTTCAGCTCGATGGCCTTGGCCACGGCCGTGTTGAAGCGCAGCGCGGCCATGTCGCCGCGGATGCCGTCGATGGCCTTGTGCAGCGCACGCAGCGTCGCCTCGTCGGGCGCCTCGTCCGTGACGACCAGCTCGCCGGTCGCCTCCGAGACGATGTTGCGCCACAGCCGCTGCAGGAACCGGTACGAGCCGACCACCGCGCGGGTGTCCCACGGGCGGGAGACGTCCAGCGGGCCCATCGACATCTCGTACAGGCGCAGCGTGTCGGCGCCGTACTCGTCGGCGATCTCGTCCGGGGCGACGGCGTTCTTCAGGGACTTGCCCATCTTGCCGGCCTCGCGCTTGACCGGCTCGCCCTCCCAGAAGTACCCGCCGTCGCGCTCCTCGACCTCGGTGGCGGGCACCGGGAAGCCGCGCTCGTCGCGGTAGACGTCCGCGGTGATCATGCCCTGGTTGAACAGCTTGTGGAACGGCTCGACCGAGGAGACGTGGCCCAGGTCGTGCAGCACCTTGTGCCAGAAGCGCGCGTACAGCAGGTGCAGCACGGCGTGCTCGGCACCGCCGACGTACAGGTCGGCGCCGCCGCCGGGCTTCTCGGCCGTCGGGCCCAGCCAGTACTGCTCGTTGGCCGGGTCGACGACCCGCTCGCCGTTCGACGGGTCGATGTAGCGCAGCTCGTACCAGCACGAACCGGCCCAGTTGGGCATGGTGTTGGTCTCGCGGCGGTACGTCTTCGGACCGTCGCCCAGGTCCAGCTCGACGTTGACCCAGGCCTCGTTGCGCGACAGCGGGGTCTTCGGCGAGGAGGTCGAGTCGAACGGGTCGTAGGTGTGCGGCGAGTAGTCGTCCACCTCGGGGACCTCGACCGGCAGCATCGACTCGGGCAGCGCGTGCATCACGCCGTCCTCGTCGTAGACGATCGGGAAGGGCTCGCCCCAGTACCGCTGGCGGCTGAACAGCCAGTCGCGCAGGCGGTAGTTGACGGTTCCCTCGCCGATGCCGCGCTCGGCCAGCCAGGCGGTGACGGCGGCCTTGGCGTCGACGACGCTCAGGCCGTCCACGGAGATCCCGTTCTCGGCGGCCACGTCGTCGGCGGAGTGCGCCGAGTTGACGATCACCGAGTCGTAGGTGTCGAAGGCGTCGTCCCAGGTGTGCGGGTCCTCGTCGCGGCCGTCGGTCGGCTTGACGACGCAGCGCATCGGCAGCGCGAAGGCGCGGGCGAACGCGAAGTCGCGGTGGTCGTGGGCCGGGACGGCCATGATGGCGCCGGTGCCGTAGCCCATCAGCACGTAGTCGGCAATGAAGACCGGGACGGGCTCGCCGCTGACCGGGTTGACGGCGTGGGCGCCGGTGAAGACGCCGGTCTTGACCTTGGCCTCGACCTGGCGTTCCACGTCGGACTTGGCCGCGGCGGTCGCGCGGTAGGCGGCGACGGCCTCGGCCGGGGTGGCGGCCCCGCCGGTCCACTCCTCACGGGTGCCGGCGGGCCAGGCGGCCGGCACGATCGAGTCGACCAGACCGTGCTCGGGGGCCAGCACCATGTAGGTGGCGCCGAACAGGGTGTCGGGACGGGTGGTGAAGACGGTGATCCGCTGGTCGCCGGGGGCCGCGAAGTCGACGCGTGCGCCCTCGGAGCGGCCGATCCAGTTGCGCTGCTGCAGCTTGATGGCGTCGGGCCAGTCCAGCAGGTCCAGGTCGGAGATCAGCCGGTCCGAATAGGCGGTGATCCGCATCATCCACTGGCGCAGGTTCGACTTGAACACCGGGAAGTTGCCGCGCTCGGAGCGGCCGTCCGCGGTGACCTCCTCGTTGGCCAGCACGGTGCCCAGCCCGGGGCACCAGTTGACCGGCACCTCCTTGGCGTACGCCAGCCGGTACTCGCCCAGCAGTTCGTCGCGCTCGGCGGCGGACAGCTCCGACCACGCCCGGCCGCCCGGGACCTCGCGGGAGCCGTCCGCGAAGCCGGCGATCAGCTCGGCGATCGGGCGGGCCCGGCCGGCCTCGTCGTCGTACCAGGAGTTGAAGATCTGCAGGAAGATCCACTGGGTCCAGCGGTAGTACTCCGGGTCGATCGTGGAGATTGAGCGGCGGGGGTCGTGGCCCAGGCCCAGCCGGCGCAGCTGCTGGCGCATGTTGGCGATGTTGGCCTCGGTGGAGACCCGCGGGTGGGTGCCGGTCTGCACCGCGTACTGCTCGGCGGGCAGGCCGAACGCGTCGTAGCCCAGCGTGTGCAGGACGTTGTGGCCGGTCATCCGCTGGTAGCGGGCGAAGACGTCGGTGGCGATGTAGCCCAGCGGGTGACCGACGTGCAGGCCCGCGCCCGAGGGGTACGGGAACATGTCCATGATGAAGCTGTGCGGCTTCGCGGAGACGTCGCCGGCGGTCGGGTCGGCCAGGTCGCCGGCCGGGTTGGGGGCGCTGAACGTCCCTTCCTTCTCCCAGATGTCCTGCCAGCGGGACTCGATCTCCGCCGCCAGGGGGGCGCTGTACCGGAACGGCTCGGTTGCGGCCTCGGCCGCGCCGGAAGCAGGGGTCGTCTCGCTCATGGTCCTTCAGGCTCCATCGATGTCAGGGGGCGAACCGGGCACTGGGCCGGGCGCGACACGAAAGGCGGCGGGAAACAAAAAAAGCCCCTCGCAGGAGGGGATGCCACGCCGACTCCGGCGCCCGCCCTGGGGCGCGGCCGGTCCTGGTCAGCGCGGCCGGCTAAGGAGCAGGCGCACGGTTCGCATGGGCTCAGGGTACCGCAAGGGGCTCAGGCCTCCTCCGGTGATATCGACCGGGAGGCCGCGTCGAAGTCGCGCAGCGCGCGGGCGACCCGCTCGGACTGCATCCCGGCCGCCAGGGCGCGCGCCCGGTCGGCCGTGTCGGCGGCCTCCCGGAGGCGTCCGGTGCGGCGCTGGGAATCCGCCAGCCGGACCATCAGCAGCGCCCTGGCCCGTGCCCGGCCGGGGCCGAGCCCGGCCACCGCGTCGGCGAGCAGGGCCTGGGCGCTCCGGTGGTCACCCAGGTGCAGGTAGCCCTCCCCCACCATGCCGGCGAGGTCCGCCCGGGCCTCCGCCACGTCCGGACCCGCCGCCGCCCCACCACCCGGCCCAGCGAAGGCGCCGCCCGACCCCCCGAACGCCCCGCCCGACTCCCCGAGCGCCCCGCCCGACCCCCCGAACGCCCCACCCAGCTCCGCGAACGCGCGCCCGGCCGCCGCCGCGGTCTCCTCCGGCTCGCCGCGCCGCCCGTACGCGCGGGCCATCCGGCCGAGCTGCAGGGCCCGGTCGACCGGGCCGAGCGCGTCCCCCGCCGCCTCCAGCACCCCGGCGAGCACGGTGACCGCGTCCAGCCCCCGCCCTCCCCCGCCCTGGGTGGCCAGCACCACCAGGCAACCGACCACCCCCACCCCGAGCCGGGGATCCCCGCTGAGGTGCGCGGCGCGCAGCGCGGCCACGAACGCCCGCTGGGCCGCCGCCTCGTGCCCGAGGTCGTAGGCAGCCCAGCCCGCCAGCCGGGCCAGTCGGCTCGCCGTGCCGTACAGCGCGCGGCCGAGTTCCTCGTCGTACCCTCCGAGTTCCAGCAGTTTGGCGACCATGGCCAGCTCGGCCCGGGCCGGCCCGAGCACCAGGCCGCCCCCGCAGGCCCGCTCCAGCCGCAGCTTGCTCCGGTAGGAGAGCCGGAGCTCCCCGAGCAGCGCGGGGTCGATCCGCAGCGCACCCTCGCCACCGCCGACGGGCGGCGGCGGGGTGGCCAGCCGGGCGGCGGCCTGGTCGAGGTCAGCGCCGCGGAACAGGTCGGTGAGCCGGACCGGTCCGGCGTCGGCGGCCGCCTCGCGCAGCGCGGTCTGCGCGGTGTCGGCCGTCCACGGGTCGCTGAGCAGCCGCGGCGAGAGGATCTTGGCTCCCCGGTTGCCACCCATCCGGCCCCAGAGCTGCTCGTAGGTGACGGCGATGCCGAGCGTGCGGCTGAGCACCTCGCAAACCGTCTGGTCGTGCGGGCTGCGCGGGACCATGCCCCGGTCGCGCCACTTGTACGGGGCCGTCGAGCTGATCGCCAGGCCGGGCGGCAGGGTGAGGTTCACCTCGCGGGCCAGGCGCTCCGGGTTCCAGCCGAGCTGGTGCAGTATCCGGGCCAGCTCCTCGTTGCGTCTGCGCTCCAGATCGGCCATGGCACGACGGTAGCGGTCCCGCGAGGCCGGCTGCCGAGCCGTTCGGAAACTTCCGGGCCGCTCGGCGCCGAGCCGTCACGTCGGCCCGGAAAACACCGAGGGCCGCCTCCCGGAACGGGAGACGGCCCTCGACTGCTGTGGAGCTACGGGGAATTGAACCCCGGACCTCTTGCATGCCATGCAAGCGCTCTACCAACTGAGCTACAGCCCCTTGACCTGCATTGTCACCGGAGGCTTTCCTGCGTTTTCCCTCGGCGACATCGACTACTTTACACGGTCGAAGGGGTGCTCCACGAATCCGTTACCGGAGGTACTACCCGGCCGTCGGACGGGTGCGGGCCGCGAAGGCCGCGCCTAGGCCGACGATGCCCGCGATCGCGGCGGTGGTCACCAACAGGGCGTGCCCGGAGTCCCCGGCCGTCGCCGGCAGATCGACCCCGCCGAGGAAGACCGAGCCGAGCACCGCCACCCCGACCACCTGGCCGAGCTGGACGACCGTCACCATCACACCGCTGGCGTCCGCCGCGTCCGCCGGGGCGACGCCGCCCAGCGCCCGGGCGAACAGCGGCGAGTACGAGCAGCCGGCAACGAGACCGAGAGCGGCCATCAGCAGCAGCGCCACGGGGCCGATCTCGGCGCCACCGCCGAGCAGCCACCCGAGCAGCAGGTAGCCGGGGGCCAGCAGGGCGGCGCCGAGCAGCGGCAGGACGCCGTGCAGCCGGCCGGGCAGCCGCTGCCAGTGCAGGCTGGAGAACCCGAAGCCGAGCGCCACCGGTACCGAGCAGAGCCCGGCGCGCAGCGCGCTGTACCCGAGACCGGACTGCTGGTGCAGGGCGAAGGCGAACAGGAAGCCCGCGAAGGCCGCCATGATCATGAAGATCGCGCCCGCCGCCGGGCGCAGTCCGGTCGCCCGCAGCACCCGGCCGGTGATCAGCGGCTGTCCGCCGCGCCGCGCGATCCGCCGCTCGACCACCGCGAACAGGCCGAACAGTGCCGTGCCGGCGGCGAGCATCGCCCAGCCCCAGGCGGGCCAGCCCAGTTCGCGGCCGAGCACCAGCGGCACCACCAGCAGCCCGAGGGCCGCACCGAGCACCACCAGGCCGGGGAGGTCGAAGCCGCGCTCGCGGTCGCCCGGCAGGCTCGGCAGCAGCCGGGCACCGGCCGCCAGCAGCGCCAACCCGATCGGCACGTTGACCAGGAAGACGGGGCGCCAGCCCGTCCCGAACAGGTCGGCGCTGACCAGGACGCCGCCGAGCACCTGGCCGACCGCCAGGCCCCCGGCCAGCACCGCCGAGTAGAGGCCGAGCGCCCTGGTCCGGGCGGCGCCGGTGAAGGTCTGCTGCACCAGGCTCATCACCTGCGGCACCATCAGGGCCGAACCCGCGCCCTGGAGCAGTCGGAAGGCGATCAGCCAGCCGGTGGCCGGCGCGAGGCCGCAGGCCAGCGAGGCGGCGGTGAAGGCGGCCAGTCCCAGCTGGAACAGCCGGCTGTAGCCGTAGCGGGCGCCGAGCCGGGCGCCGGTGATGAGCAGCACCGCGTAGGCGATGGTGTAGCCGGCGATGACGAGTTGGAGGGCCGCGCCGGAGGCGCGCAGGTCGGTGCGGATGGTCGGCACCGCGACGTTGACGATGGAGACGTCCAGGATGGCCATGAACTGGCCGCAGAGCAGGAGGGCGAGGAGCAGGCCGGGCCTGGTGGCCGAGCCGCTGGTGGTGCCGCCGGCCACGCCGGGCCGGATCTGAAGGTCCGTCATGGCCCCAGCGTGCCGCGCGCCCGGTACTGGTGGTTAGAGCCTGCCGATCCTGGTACTGGCAGCACCTGTTTCGGCCGCCGGGTCTGCGGCACGATGGCGGGTATGACCGTCCTGGACGACCGCACCGCCACCGTTGTCGGGCCGCGCCGGCAGGACCGCCGCCGCACCGAGCTGGCCGGCTTCCTCAAGGCCTGCCGGGCCCGGGTCACCCCGGAGGAGGTCGGCCTGCCGCCGGGGCTGCGCCGCCGTACGCCGGGGCTGCGCCGGGAGGAGGTGGCGCAGCTCTCCGGGGTCGGCGTCACCTGGTACACCTGGCTGGAGCAGGGGCGGCCGATCAACGCCAGCGAGCAGGTGCTGGCGGCGGTGGCCCGGACGCTGCGGCTGGACGATACCGAGCGCGAGCACCTGTTCCGGCTCGCGGGGGTGTCCGCGAGCCCGAGCGCCCAGCCCGATCCGCCGGTCCTCGACCCGTCCACCCAGGCCATCCTGGACGCGCTCGCGCCGCTGCCGGCCGCGGTCTCCAACACCCGGTTCGACGTGCTGATGTACAACCGCTCGTACGAATCGCTGTTCGGAACGAACCGCACCGCCACGCCCAGCGGGCGGTTCAACAGCATCTGGTGCACGCTCCTCATGCCGCCCTGCTGCAATCCGTTCCTGAACCGTGCGGAGGCACTGCCGCGGATGGTGGCGGTGCTGCGGGCCTCGTACGGCAAGCACGTGGGCGAGCCGGTCTGGGAGGAGCACGTGCAGGGGCTGTCGGCGAAGAGCGAGCTGTTCCGGGACCTCTGGGCCCGGCAGGAGGTGGCGCCGCCGGAGACCTCGCTGCGGGTGTTCCGGCACCCGGAGGTCGGGGTGCTGCGGCTCAACGCCTCGTACCTGACGCTGCCCGGGGTGCCCGAGACCTATGTGGTGGTCTACCTCCCGGAGGGGCCGGGGGACCGCACGCGGATCGAGGAGCTCGCCGCCCTGCCGCCCGGCGGCTGGCTGAACAGCTGCCACTCCTGAGCCCCCGCCGGGGCCCGGGCACACGGCCACCGGGAAAGCCGGGAGGGCAGGAAGGCGAGCGGGAACGCAGAAGGCCGCCACCCGATGGGTGGCGGCCTCTCGCCGTTCTGTGGAGCTACGGGGAATTGAACCCCGGACCTCTTGCATGCCATGCAAGCGCTCTACCAACTGAGCTACAGCCCCGCGACACGCACGGCCCTCGCGGACCGCAGGTGCGGAGTGGAGCTACGGGGAATTGAACCCCGGACCTCTTGCATGCCATGCAAGCGCTCTACCAACTGAGCTACAGCCCCGCACTCACCGGATTTCGCGCTTCCCTTCCGGGCTGCGTTTCTTCCGTGCGAACGAGGAAGACTCTAACTGGTCAGGCCCGGAACTGCGAAATCCGCCCCCGCAGGCCGCTCGGCGGCTCACCGCCGAACGTCGTCGCCCAGGTGTCACCACCCGAACGCCGCCGCTCGGCCGGCACCGCTCGCCCGTCGCCGATCGCGTGGTCGCCGGTCAGGCGTCGCCCCCGATCAGGCACCGTCCCGATCAGGCACCGTCCCCGATCGGATCCACCCGATCAGGTGTCGTCGCCGATCACCGGCTGCGGCAGGGTGCCCGCGTTGTGCTCCAGCAGACGCCAGCCGCGCGCCCCCCGGCCCAGCACCGACCAGCAGCAGTTGGACAGGCCCCCGAAGCACTCCCAGAGCGCCGGCTCCAGGCCGAGCAGCTGCCCGAGCATGGTGCGGATGGTGCCGCCGTGGCTGACCACCACCAGGGTGCCGTCCTCCGGCAGCTTGCCGACCGCGTCCAGCACCACCGGCACCGAACGGTCGGCGACCTCGGTGGACAGCTCGCCGCCACCGCGCCGGACGGGTTCGCCCTGCGCCCAGGCCGCGTACTCCTGCGGGAAGCGGGCCCGGATCTCGGCGTTGGTGAGCCCCTGCCAGGAGCCGGCGTAGGTTTCGCGCAGCCCCTCGTGGTGCTGCACGTCCAGGCCGGTGATCCTGGCCAGCTCCTCGGCGGTGCGCCGGGCGCGCTGGAGGTCCGAGGAGATCAGCAGGTCGGGGTGCAGGCCGGCGAGCAGCCGGGCCGCCCGCTGGGCCTGCAGGACGCCCTGGCCGGTCAGCTCGATGTCCGTGGTGCCCTGGAACCGCGATTCGAGGTTCCAGGACGTCTGGCCGTGCCGCCAGAAGACGATGCGCGGGCCCCGCGCCTCCCGGCTCAGCTGTAGTCCTCGGCGCCGAAGTTGTCGGCCGGGGCGACCTCGGCCGGGGCGAGGGCGTTGCCGGCCTCGTCGGTGTGCGCGTCGGGGCGGTTGCGGGAGGCCAGCGCGTCGGCCGGCAGCGGCAGCTCGGGGCAGTCCTTCCAGAGCCGGTCCAGGGAGTAGAAGGAGCGCTCCTCGGAGTGCTGGACGTGCACCACGATGTCCAGGTAGTCGAGCAGGATCCAGCGGCCGTCGCGCTCGCCCTCCCGGCGCACCGGCTTGATGTCCAGCTGCTCGCGCAGCTTGTCCTCGATCTCCTCGGCGATCGACTTGACCTGGCGGTCGTTGTTCGCGGAGGCGATCAGGAAGGCGTCGGTGATCGACAGCACGTCGCTGACGTCGAACGCGATGATGTTGTGCGCCAGCTTGTCGGCCGCCGCCTGGGCGGCGACGTTGATGAGTTCCTGGCTGTGCTCGGTGGCGGTCACGATGTTCTTCCGGCTCGGCGGCTTGGGGGCGATGCCCAGCACTCGGCCGGGCATCGCCTTCCAGGATCTCACGCCGCCCCGGTGGCCCAGGAACCGTTTCCCGCGCCCACCCGCCACGGGTGGGCCCGGGAGCCGGTCTCCCGCGGGCCTACGACGCCTTCGGCGGCTGGTAGTCCTTGCCGAGGACGACCACCAGGTCGGCGTTCTGCGCGTCGGTGACCTTCTTCGCCGCCGTCTCCGGCAGATTGAGGCTGATCGCCAGCGACTTCGCCGCGGCCTGCCGGGCGTCGTCGGTGTAGCGGATCTCACTGGCCGCCTGTGGAGCAGCCTTCGCCCCGCCGGGGATGAAGGTGAGGCCCGCGTTCACCACCTGGACCTGCGCGGCGGCGGCCGCCTGGTCGTTGCCGGTGGCGTCCTGGATCGAGACCCGGGCCGGCGCGTCGGCCGAGGTGGCGGACTTCAGCGTGCCGCCCAGCACCTCCTTGACCTGCTGGCCGGCGCCGGCCTCGTCCAGGGTGCCGTCCGGCTTCACGGTCAGCGCGGTGGTTCCGAGGTGCCCGTCCTTCGCCTGCTGGGCGAGCTGGACGAGCACGCCGGCCAGGGCGTCCTCGGGCAGCGACGGGTCGAGCACCGCGTTCATCCGGTGCACGTCGTCCTTGGCGTCCTTGAACTCGGTCGGCATGGTCCGCATCACCGCGTCCATCACCTGGCCGAACCGGGCCAGTTGGGCGTCCCGGCTCTCACCGGCCGCCTGCAGGGTGGCGTAGGCGACGGCCGCCTTTCCGCTCAGCAGGGTGTTCTTGCCCACCGCGGAGAGCAGCTTGCCGTCCGGCTTGCCGCCCTCGTGGGTCTCCGCGTTGGTGTCCACCCGGACTCCGCCGAGCTGGGCGACCAGCAGTTCCAGGTACGGCGTGTCGAGCCGCCAGGTGCCGGCCACCGGGGCGCCCAGCACGGCGGTCAGGGCGTCGCGGGTGGCGGACGGGCCGATGCTGTCCATCGCCTGGCCGACGGAGGTGAGCGGCGGGTCGCCCGGACCGGGCAGGCGCAGCGTGTCCGGCAGCAGCAGCACGGTGCCCTTGTGTCCCGCGGCGTCGTTGACCAGCAGCGCGCTGGACACCTTGCCCTGCAGGTCGCGCAGGTGCACCACGTTGACCTGGCGCGGGCCGGCGGCGGTCGCCGCGCTCTGCTTGTCGCCGGTGAACCAGAGGTAACCGCCGGCGCCGGCCGCCGCGAGGGCCAGCACCACACCGACGCCGATCAGCCGGTTGCGCAGCTTGCGGCGGCGCTCGGCGCGCACCTCGCTGCGCGACTCGGCGAACTTCAGCCAGTCGATGACGTCCTCGGTCTCCTCCGCCTCCTCGTCGACGAAGGTGAACTCGCCGGTGGCGTAGTCGTCCCTGGGCGCCTTGCCGGCGCCGGCGGCCTTGGCGGCGCGGCTTCCGCCGACCTGTTCGGACGGCGGGGCGGGCCGGGCCGGCGCAGCCTCGGCGGGGGCCGGCCTGGGCGTGCGGGGGCGCGGCGGCACCGGGGCGGGCGCCGGGGCGGCCTGCTCGCGCTCCGGCTCGGTGACCACCGGCTGCTGCGCGGTCCCGTACTGCTGCTGCTCGTAGCCGCCCTGCTGTCCGTAGCCGCCCTGCTGCGACTGCTCGTACGGCTGGTACGCCTGCTGGTACTGGTCCTGCCCCTGGTAGCCGCCGGGCTGCTGGTACGCCTGTCCGCCGGGCGCCGCCGGCTGCCCGTACGGGTCGTACTGGTCGTACTGCTGCTGCTCGTAGCCGCCCTGCTGTCCGTAGCCGCCCTGCTGCGGCTGCTCGTACGGCTGGTACGCCTGCTGGTACTGGTCCTGCCCCTGGTAGGCGGTGTACTGGTCCTGCGCGTAGGGCTGCGCCGGTGGTACCGGCTGCCCGTACTGGTCGTACTGCTGCTCGTAGCCGCCCCGTTGCTGGGGCGGGTACTGCTGCTGGTACTGCCCGGTGGACCAGTCGTCCTGCTGTCCCCTGCGATCGGTCATCCGTCGGCCCCTCCGGGGATCAGGTCCGGTGCGGCGCGTAGAGCGCCCGCTTGTCGATGTAGCGGACCACGCCGTCCGGGACGAGGTACCAGACCGGTTCGCCCTTGGCGACCCGGTTGCGGCAGTCCGTGGAGGAGATGGCCAGCGCCGGGACCTCCACCAGGGAGACCCCGCCCACCGGAAGCCCGGCGTCCGACAGAGTGTGCCCCGGCCGGGTGCAGCCGATGAAGTGGGCGAGCGAGAAAAGCTCCTCGGAGTCGCGCCAGGAGAGGATCTGCGCGAGCGCGTCGGCGCCGGTGATGAAGAAGAGGTCGGCGTCCGGGTGGAGCGCGTGCAGGTCGCGCAGGGTGTCGACGGTGAAGGTCGGGCCCTCGCGGTCGATGTCGATCCGGCTGACCGAGAACTGCGGGTTCTCCGCGGTGGCGATGACCGTCATCAGGTAGCGGTCCTCGGCCGGGGTCACCTGGCGGTCGGTCTTCTGCCACGGCTGCCCGGTCGGAACGAAGATCACCTCGTCGAGGCGGAACGCGCTCGCCACCTCACTGGCGGCGACCAGGTGCCCGTGGTGGATCGGGTCGAAGGTGCCGCCCATCACGCCGAGCCGCTTCTTCACCGGTACCGGTCCGCCGGGATTCCCGGCCTGCTCTCCCATGCCGCCACACCTTACGCGACGCCCGTTACGGTGCGGGAACGCCCGGGTGGCGGGCGTCCGGAGGACGCGTGAGGGAGCGGCCAGCGCTCCCGCCGGACGCTCCCCGGGCCGCCCCGGCGGGGCTCATCGCGCCGCTCAGCGGTCCCGGTTGAAGCGGGTGGTGACGTAGAGCAGCAGCAGCAAGACGAACAGTGCGGCGCCACCGGTCAGGTACGGGTTGAGGCTGTCGTGGTTGCCCCCCTCACCCTCGGAGGCGAGCAGGTTCAGGACGGGAAGTGCGGCGGCAGTGCTCATGGTCGGCGGACCTTCTCGGCTCGGGTGACGGACCAGGGTGTGCGGGCCGGCGAGGGCCCACCCGTCATCGTACGGGTGCCGACACGGCAACCGCTCGGCGGCCCACCGCGTCTGATCCGGCGTGAGCCGGGCGCCCGGCGGGGCCGTCCGGGAGCGCTCAGTTGTTGCGACCGGCCCGCAGCAGCGCCCACGCGAGCAGACCGACACCGACGAAGGAGGCCACCACGATGATCCGCAGGAAGAGCCCCGGGCCGTTCTCCGTGGAGATCGGACCGGCCAGGCTGACAAGGGCGTCGGTGGACATCTGCGGGCTCCTCGGACTGCTCGGTACCGCGGCCAGGTCTGGTCTCGGCTCTCCAGGGCATTCAGGGTAAACCGGTCTCACACCCGCGCCGGCCACCGCCCCCTCCGGCGCCGTCCGCGCCGCGTAGGGTGACCGCGGGGACGAGTACGCAACCACGGACGTTGCACAGACAGTCGTTGCAGGCGAAGACCAGCGGGGGCCGGCCAGCTGCCGGGGCCGCCGTCGACCAGGAGGGTACTCACACCATGACCGATACGACCTCGAAGACCCCGAGCCGGCGCCGTCAGCGCTTTCCGGAGATCTCCACCCGGGCCTGGGAGCACCCGGCGGACCGCTCCGCCCTCGTCGCGCTGCGCAAGCTGACCGGCTTCGACGACGTCCTGAAGAAGCTCGCCGGGCTGGTCTCCGAGCGTTCGATCCGGCTGATGTTCCTGGCCACCGCCGTGAAGACGTCCGAGCGTCAGTTCCCCGAGCTGAACGAGATGGTCCGCGACGCCGCGTACGTGCTGGACCTGGAGAAGGTCCCGGACCTCTACGTCTCCCAGGACCCGACGGTCAACGCCTACTGCATCGGCATCGACACCCCGATCATCGTGGTCACCAGCGGCCTGGTCGAACTCCTGGACGAGGAGGAGCTGCGCTCCGTCATCGGCCACGAGGTCGGCCACGCGATGTCCGGCCACGCGGTCTACCGCACGATGCTGCTGATCCTCACCAACATCGCCGCCCGGATCGCCTGGGTGCCGCTCGGCAACCTGGCGATCATGGCGATCGTGACCGCGCTCAAGGAGTGGTTCCGCAAGGCCGAACTCTCCTGCGACCGGGCCGGCCTGCTCGCCGGGCAGGACCTCCAGGCCTCCATGCGGGCCCTGATGAAGCTGGCCGGCGGCCACAACCTGGCCGAGATGAACGTCGACGCCTTCCTGGAGCAGGCCGAGGAGTACGAGAAGGCCGGCGACCTGCGCGACGGTGTGCTCAAGCTGCTGCAGGTGCTGCCGCAGAGCCACCCGTTCGCGGTGGTGCGCGTCGCCAAGCTGAAGAAGTGGGCGGAGAGCGAGGAGTACCGCTCCATCCAGGCCGGCGCGTACCCGCGCCGCTCCGACGACGCCGACACCTCGGTCGGCGAGCAGTGGAAGGCGGCCGCCGACCACTACACGACCTCGGTGAAGGAGAGCAAGGACCCGCTGATGGGCCTGATCCGTGACGTCGCCGGTGGCGCGGCCACCGTCGGCGGCAAGCTCCGTGACACTTTCACCGGTGCCACGCGCACCAACGGCTCCTCGGCACCCCGCGACGAGAACTGACCCGGACGGGGACCGGCCCCGCCCCGCCGACGGCTCCCGGCTCCCCCGCCGGGAGCCGTCGCCACGTCCGGGCCCGGGCCGCCCGCACCTCGGCCGACCCTTACCCCGGTGACCCGCGCTGCCAGGACTGCCCGGACGGCCCGCGGCACAGTGCCCCGCGGCCCGGCGTCAGCTGCCCGCCAGCACGCCGCAGACCTGCCAGGCCGGGCGGGCGTGGTTGCCCGGGTCGATCGGCTGCGCACCGGCCGCCGGGGTGCCGTCCGCCCCCGCCAGCAGCGGCTGCACGTACCCGGCCAGCGAGCTGCCGCACGGCGCCGGACCGGCCTGGAGCACCGAGTCCACCAACCGCAGCTGGGCGGAGGCCAGGTCGAGCCGGTCGAACTGGAAGGTCAGCTGCCGCCGGACGGTCTCCACGGTCACCGGCGCGCCGCTCGGGGCCCCGGCCGCCTTCAGCGCGTACACGAAGGTGTGGTCGGTGGTGATCTGCAACGTGGTGCTGTCCGCCTCGTCGATCCGCATCGCTCCCGCCACCTTCACGCTGTCGGCGGCCAGCGCGACCTGCGCCGGGTCGAAGCGGACCAGCCATCCGGTCAGCGCGTGGTGACGGTCGTCGACGGGGTGCGCCACGCTGGCGTCGAAATGCGCCTGCTCGCCGGGCGTCACGAAGGCCCGCACCTCGGCGGTCGCCCCCTGGATCAGGGTCGTCGGCGCCAGCGACGAGGCCACCAGGTAACGCTGGACGGTGTCGAGCGCCTTGGTCACCTCGATCTTGCTGAAGTGCTCGGTGGCCGCTCCGGCGGGCGTCCCCAGGCCGATGGCGCCGTCGCTGTAGCCGGGCGGCAGCGCGGCGAACGGGGCGGCCGGGTCGGCGACCGCGTGGACCGCCGAAGCCGGGCTCAACGCCACAAGACTGACGGTCAGTTGACTTCCCTCGGGACGGGCCGTCTGACGGTTCGGCGTGCTGATGCCGAAGTACACGGCGGCCGAGAAGGCCAACAGGATCAACAGCAGCAGGGCGAGCGCCTGCCTCGGCACGGTACCCAGCGGGCCGAGCCGGATGCGCGGGCGGGTGGCCCGGCCGAACGAACTCGCCAGCCGCTCACGGGCGGAAAGCTCCTGGATCCGGGCAGCCCGGACGAACGATTCGTCGAAGACGACGGACCGGTACTCGTCATCGCTTCCGGAACCACCGTCGGGCGCACCCTCCGGAGGCTCTCGCGGGTCACCCATGACACCAGGGTAAGCCGCATCCGCGCCCGGCCACGAGGGTGTTCACGCAGATTCCCGGGAGCGCTCCGCGGCGGACTTTCGGCACGCCAACGCCCCCGGGCGCACTCCGGCGCGGAACTCGCGAATCAGCGCCTCAGCCCGCCGGCGCGGTGACCACGAGCGACGGCTCGGCCGGCGAGGGAGCCGGATCGACCCCCGCACTGCTGCTCCCGGACTCGGGCCGCCGCGGCGTACCGCCGGAGGCCCCGCCCACGCCCTGGTAGACGGCCGCGACCGCCACCGCGACCAGGCTCACCCCCATGATCACGGCGAGCACCCAGGCCACCGGCCGGTGCCAGCGCTGCTGGGCGACATAGCGCCCGCGCCGCGCCCGGACCGGGTCGTAGACACTGTCCCGACCCCACCGCCCGGAGCGGCGCCCGGCCACCCGGCCGGGCCCCGACCACGGGTCGGGGTAGAGGCGGTCGTCGTCCAGTCCGCTCGGGTGGGGGCGCAGCTCCAGCGGCACCCCGTCACCGGCGGGGACGTCATACCCCCAGCCCGGCACCACCGCGTCCGGCTCGAACCGGGCCTCGGCGGCGGCGAGCTGCCGCTCCTTGGCTGTCGGCTCGTGCACGGCGGCGGACCGGACGAAGGCCTCATCGAAGACCACGGTGGCGAACTCGTCGTCCGCACCACCGTGGTCGGCGCCGTCGGGGTACGGCAAGCCCCCCACATCGTCAGCCACGGATTCAGCGTATTACCGGTCGCGCGATTTGTCTGTGGCTCCTCGCACTTGGTCCGTCACTCGTGTGACGCCGGCCGGCCGCCCGAGGCCCCCCGGTCCGCTCAGCGGGTGTCGGCCGCACCGCCCACGGTCTGCGTCGCCTCGCCCCGGACGTGCCCGTCACCAGTGACGATGTACTTGGTGCTGGTCAGCTCCGGCAGGCCCATCGGGCCCCGGGCGTGCAGCTTCTGGGTCGAGATGCCGATCTCGGCACCGAAGCCGAACTCACCGCCGTCGGTGAACCGGGTCGAGGCGTTGACGGCCACCGTCGTCGCATCGACCAGCTGGGTGAAACGGCGGGCGGCGGCCTGCGAGGTGGTGACGATCGCCTCGGTGTGGCCGGAGGACCAGCGGCGGATGTGCGCGACGGCGGCTTCCAGCGAGGGCACCACGGCCGCCGCCAGGTCGTACGACAGGTACTCGGTCTCCCAGTCCGCCTCGGTGGCCCGCACCACGGTGGCCGCCGAGCCCTCGGCGGCCTTGAGCACCGCGTCGTCGCCGTGCACCGTCACTCCGGCCTGCGCCAGGGCCGCCAGCGCGAGCGGCAGGAAGGTCTCCGCGACGTCCTGGTGGACGAGCAGGGTCTCGGCGGAGTTGCAGACGCTGACCCGCTGCGCCTTCGAGTTCAGCAGGATGCCGACGGCCATCGCCAGGTCCGTCTCGGCGTCCACGTAGACGTGGCAGTTGCCGGTACCGGTCTCGATCACCGGCACGGTCGAGCCCTCGACCACGGTGCGGATCAGCGAGGCTCCGCCGCGCGGGATCAGCACGTCCACCAGGCCGCGGGCGCGCATCAGCTCCTGGACGGAGTCCCGGCTCTCACCCGGGACGAGCTGGATCACGTCGGCGGGCAGGCCCGCCGAGACGACGGCGTCCCGCAGCACCGCGATCAGCGCGGTGTTGGAGCGGTAGGCGGAGGCCGAGCCGCGCAGCAGCACCGCGTTGCCGGACTTCAGGCAGAGCGCGGCCGCGTCCACGGTGACGTTCGGACGGGCCTCGTAGATGATGCCGACCACGCCGAGCGGCACCCGGACCTGTCGCACGTCCAGGCCGTTGGGCAGGGTGTAGCCGCGCACCACCTCACCGACCGGGTCGGGCAGGCCGGCCACGTCACGGACGTCGGAGGCGATCGCGGCGATCCGCTCGTCGGTGAGGGTGAGCCGGTCGATCACCGACTCGGCGGTGCCCGCCTCACGGGCGCGCGCGACGTCCTCGGCGTTGGCGGCGGTGATCTCCGCGCTCCGGGCCACCAGGGCGTCCGCGATCGCCGCCAGCGCGGCGTCCTTCGCCCGACGCGGCAGCGGGGCGAGCACGGCGGCGGCCTCCCGGGCACGGCGCGCTACGGCGAGAACGGGGCTGTCGGCGGTGGCGAGGTCGCTGGTCATGCGCCAAGGGTAGCGACTGCGCGGGCGCCATCCGCCGGGCATTTCGCCCGGTGAGACACCACCCGAGCCCCCGGAGCCGAGCCCGGGCCCAACCAGCCCAGCGAGGCCCGGAGGCGAGCCGAGGCCCGAACAAAGCCGAGCGAGCCAAAGGGCCGCGCCGGTGCCGAAAGGGAGAAGCGCGGGAGCGACGCAGGAGCGACGGAGCGCCGACCGTCGGCACCGGACCAGAGCGGCCCGGAGGCGAGCCGAGGCACAAGCAAAGCCAAGGCACAAGCAAGTCAGTACGGGTGCACCCCGCCCAGGTGCGGCGGCGGATCGCCGAAGCCCTCGGCGACCCGCTTGTGGTACGTCGCCCGGTCGACCACCTCCAGCCCGACGATCTCCCAGGGCGGAAGGCTCGCGGTGACCTTGTGCTCGCCCCAGAGCCGCAGCGCGATGGCCGCCGCGTCGTGCAGGTCCCGGGCCTGCTCCCAGTAGCGGATCTCCGCGTGGTCGGCCGCGTAGCGGGCGGTCAGGAAGAACGAGTGGTCGTGCGCCAGGCGCTCCAGCCCCGCCCGCAGCGCGGACAGCGGGGTGGTCCGCCCGGCCACGCTCAGCACCACGTGCCAGAGCCGGGCCTGTTCGGGCACCGTGGGCGGCTCGCCCTCGTCCCGCCGGTCGGGCCCGACCCTGCGTACCGCGCCGGGCTCCTGCGGCGGCGGACCGGCCGGCTCGGCCGGGGCGTCGGCCCCGCGCCCGCCGTCGATGCTGGTCAGCCGCCGGCCCGCCGTTCCTCCGGTCAGCGCTGCCTCGCGCCTGCGTTCCACCGGCGGCCTCCTGTTCGGCGATCTCGTGTCGTCGTACCCGCCGGCCCCGGCCCGGCGCGTACGGCTGCGCCCCCTCGCCCGTGGCCGGGCCTGCACCCCGCGCGCAGTCGCCGCCGCTCCTCCAGGCCGGTCAGCCGCGCAGGACGACCAGGTCGTCACGGTGGACGACCTCGCGCTCGTACGCGGCACCGAACTCCTGGGCCAGGTCTCGGGTGGACCGGCCGAGCAGCCGGGGCAACTCCCTCGCATCAAAGTTGACCAGTCCGCGCGCCACGATGTGGCCGTTTTCGCCAAGAAGGTCCACCGGATCACCCGCGGCGAACTCGCCGTCGACCTTGGTGACCCCGGCCGGCAGCAGCGAGGCGCCTCCGGAGACGACCGCCGCGACGGCGCCCTCGTCCAGGTGCAGGGCGCCGCGCGGGCTGCTGGCGTGGGCCAGCCAGAGCAGCCGGTCGGAGGAGCGGCTGCCGGTGCGCAGGAACAGCGTGCCGGTGGGCCGGCCGGCCAGTGCGTCGGCGGCCCGGCTGGCGGCGGTGAGCACCACGGGGATGCCGGCGCCGGTGGCGATCCGGGCCGCCTCCACCTTGGTGACCATGCCGCCGGTGCCGACGCCGGCCTTGCCCGCGCTGCCGATCGAGACGCCGTCCAGGTCGTGCGGCCCGGCCACCTGGGCGATCCGGCTGGTGCCGGGGCGGCTCGGGTCGCCGTCGTAGAGGCCGTCCACGTCGGAGAGCAGGACGAGCAGGTCGGCGCGGACCAGGTGGGCGACCAGCGCGGCCAGCCGGTCGTTGTCACCGAACTTGATTTCGGCGGTGGCGACGGTGTCGTTCTCGTTGACGATCGGCATCGCGCCCATCGCCAGCAGTTGGTCCAGGGTCCGGTAGGCGTTGCGGTAGTGGGCCCGCCGGCTGGCGTCCTCGGCGGTCAGCAGCACCTGGCCGACCCTGATGCCGTACCGGGCGAACGAGGCGGTGTAGCGGGCGACCAGCAGACCCTGGCCGACGCTCGCGGCGGCCTGCTGGCGGGCGAGGTCCTTGGGGCGCCGGTCCAGGCCCAGCGGGGCCAGGCCGGCCGCGATGGCGCCGGAGGAGACCAGGACCACCTCGGGGGCGTCCGGGCCGCTGCGCACCTTGGCGAGCGCGTCCACCAGGGCGTCGACCCGGTCGGCGTCCAGGCCGCCGGCCGCCGTGGTGAGCGAGGAGGAACCGACCTTGACGACGATCCGCCGTGCGGTCAGGACCTCCTCCCGCAGTGAGTCCTCGCTCATCTCGCTGTACGCCCTTCCGGTGTGGTGCGGGTACGGCGGGCCCGGGCCCGGCCGTTACCCCCGCAATCTACGCGATCGAGGCGGCTCGCCCGCCGGTCGGTTCACCGGCTGGACCCGCTCCGGTCGTGGCTCGTGGCCGCCGGCCGCGAGCTCACCGGTCTCGCCGGGCGGGGCACCCCCGGCCGACCGCACCTGAGCCGACGGATTGCGGCAACCACCTTGCCCACCAGGAGAAGTGACGTTTCGTCAGCCCTGAACACGGCCGCGGCCCCGCCTCCGGGAAGGAGACGGGGCCGCGGTGCGAGCAGGCTGGGACCGGCCGGTCCTACTCCTCGTCGTCGCCCTCGACGGCGTCCTGGCGGCCGCTGGACAGCGCCTCGAAGGCGAGGAACTCGGTCTCGGCCGCGTCCCGGCCCTTCTGCTTCTCGCGGCGGCGGTCGACCGCCGGGCGCGGGTTCTCGAAGCGGTGGTCCTCACCGCGGCGGCCCAGCATCTCGGCACCGGCAGCCATGGTCGGCTCCCAGTCGAAGACGACGGCGTTCTCCTCCGGGCCGATGATGACGGTGTCGCCCTCGTGCGCGCCGACCTTCCAGAGCCTGTCCTCGATGCCGAGGCGGGCCAGCCGGTCGGCGAGGTAGCCGACGGCCTCGTCGTTGGAGAAGTCCGTCTGGCGGACCCAACGCTCCGGCTTGATGCCGCGGATGCGGAAGGCGCCGTCCTCCTCGGTGATGGTGAAGCCCTCGTCGTCCACGGCCGTCGGCCGCAGCACGATCCGGGTGGACTCCTCCAGCGGCTTGGCGGCCCGGGCCTCGGCGACGATCTGCGCCATCGCGAAGTTCAGCTCGCGCAGGCCCTTGCGGGAGGCGGCGGACACCTCGAAGACGCGGTAGCCGCGCTCCTCCAGCGACGCCCGGGTGAGGTCGGCGATGTCCTGGCCGTCCGGCACGTCGATCTTGTTGAGCGCCACCAGCCGCGGCCGGTCCTCCAGGCCGCCGTACTGGGCCAGCTCGGCCTCGATGGTCTCCAGGTCGGTCAGCGGGTCGCGGCCGGGCTCCAGGGTCGCGCAGTCCAGCACGTGGACCAGCACCGAGCAGCGCTCGACGTGCCGCAGGAATTCCAGGCCGAGGCCGCGGCCCTGGCTGGCGCCCGGGATCAGGCCGGGCACGTCGGCGACGGTGTAGACGGTGTCGCCCGCGGTCACCACGCCGAGGTTGGGGATCAGGGTGGTGAACGGATAGTCCGCGATCTTCGGCTTGGCGGCGGAGATCACCGAGATCAGCGAGGACTTGCCGGCGCTCGGGTAGCCCACCAGGGCCACGTCGGCGACGGACTTGAGCTCCATGACGATGTCACGGGCCTCACCCGGCTCGCCGAGCAGCGCGAAGCCGGGCGCCTTGCGGCGGGACGAGGCCAGCGCCGCGTTGCCCAGGCCACCGCGGCCGCCGGCGGCGGCGACGAAGCTGGTGCCGTGGCCGACCAGGTCGGCGAGGACGTTGCCCTGCTTGTCCATGACGACGGTGCCGTCCGGCACCGACAGGACGAGGTCGTGCCCATCGGCGCCGGTCCGGTTGCCGCCCGCGCCGGGCTTGCCGTTGGTCGCCTTGCGCTTGGGCGAGTGGTGGTACTCGAGCAGGGTCGTGATCTGCGCGTCCACGGTGAGGATGACGCTGCCGCCCTCACCACCGTTGCCGCCGTCGGGGCCTCCCAACGGCTTGAACTTCTCCCGGTGCACGGAGGCGCAGCCGTGGCCCCCGTTACCCGCGGCGACGTACAGCTCGACGCGGTCCACGAAGGTGGTCATGGGTGTGCCTCCAGTGCGAAGAAAGTGTTGACCTGCTGTAAAGCAAGAAGGGTGGACCGGATCATTCCGGCCCACCCTTCATTGTGAGTCTTGTCCGACTCAGGCCTCGACGGCCACGATGTTGACGACCTTGCGGCCGCGACGGGTGCCGAACTGCACCGCACCGGCGGCCAGCGCGAACAGGGTGTCGTCGCCACCACGGCCGACGTTGGCGCCCGGGTGGAAGTGGGTGCCACGCTGGCGGACGATGATCTCGCCAGCCGAGACGACCTGGCCGCCGAAGCGCTTCACGCCGAGGCGCTGGGCGTTCGAGTCACGGCCGTTCCGGGTAGAGCTTGCGCCCTTCTTGTGTGCCATCTCGCTATCCCCTTACTTGCTGACGGAGTCGATGCTCGTGATCCGCACAGCAGTGTGCTGCTGGCGGTGACCCTGGCGGCGACGGTAACCGGTCTTGTTCTTGTAGCGCAGGATGACGATCTTCTCGCCCTTGGTCTGGTCGACCACCTCGGCGTGAGCCTTCACGCCGGCCAGCACCCACGGGTCGGAGGTGACAGCGTCACCGTCGACGACCAGGATGGTGGAGAGCTCCACCGAGTCACCCGGCTTGGCCTCGATACGGTCGATCTCCAGCACGTCGCCGACGGCGACCTTGTGCTGGCGGCCGCCTGCGCGAACGATCGCGTACATGCGGTACCCACTTTCCTAACTCGGTCGGAGCTCCAGATGCCAGCCACCTGGGTACGGACACAGGGGCCTCTCCCCGGCTCCTCTGACGAGGCGCCCGGAAGGTGATGTGCTCGGGAGCGCGGCGTAGACACGCCGAGGGTCAAGAATACGGATCGGCCGCCTTCGGGGCAAACCGGGCCGTCCTGGTCCGGGGCGGACTCGCGTCCGCCCCGGACCGGGGCACTACTCGGCTGCCGAATCACCCTCGGCGGCCGCGGCCTTCTTGGCCGCCGCGCTCGTCCGCTTGGTGGCGGTCTTGCGGGCGGTGGTCTTCTTCGCGGCGGCCGCCGTGGTCTTCTTGGCGGCCGTCTTCTTCGCCGCGGTCTTGCGCGCGGCCCGCTTCTTCGGGGCCGGCGCCTCCTCGGCGGGCTCCTCGGTCGCGGCGGCCTCGGCGGGAGCCGCCTCGGGCTCCTCGACAGCCGGCTCGACCGCGGCGGGGGCCTCGGCGGGCGTCTCGACGGCGGCTTGCGCCGGCACCTCGGCCGGGGTCGCCCCGGGCGTCTCGGCTGCCGCGAAGGCCGCCTGCAGCGCCGCGTCGGCACGGGCCTGCAGCACCACGATCTCGGCTTCGGCAGGGGCCCCGGCCGGAGCAGTCGCCTTGCGCACCGCCCGGCGGCGGGTGCGGCCGGCCGGCGCCGCCGTGGCGGCGGGGATCTCGACCAGGCTCGGCTGGGCCGTCTCCTCGACGGCCGCCGGCTCGGTCACCGGCTCGGCGACGAACTCGGCCTCGGCCTCGGTCACCGGCACCTCGATCGCGAGCTGGCCCTCGACCTCCTCGTACTCCGGTGCCTCGACGCCGGCCTCGACGGCGGCCTGCGCCTCGTCCTGGGCGGCACCGCCCTTGCCGCGGCGACGGCGCTTGCCGCTGCCCGCGCCCGCCTCGCCCGCCGCGACGGCCTGGCCGCCACCGGTGTGGACGTGGGTGCTCGGCTGCTCCATGTGCACGATCACGCCGCGCCCGTTGCAGTGGACGCACGGCTCGGAGAACGACTCCAGCAGGCCCTGGCCGACCCGCTTGCGGGTCATCTGGACCAGGCCCAGCGAGGTGACCTCGGCCACCTGGTGCTTGGTCCGGTCCCGGCCCAGGCACTCCAGCAGGCGGCGCAGCACCAGGTCCCGGTTGGACTCCAGCACCATGTCGATGAAGTCGATCACGATGATGCCGCCGAGGTCGCGCAGCCGCAGCTGGCGCACGATCTCCTCGGCCGCCTCGATGTTGTTGCGGGTGACGGTCTCTTCGAGGTTGCCGCCCTGACCGACGAACTTGCCGGTGTTGACGTCGATGACGACCATCGCCTCGGTGCGGTCGATCACCAGCGAACCGCCGCTGGGCAGCCAGACCTTGCGGTCCAGCGCCTTCATCAGCTGCTCGTCGATCCGGTAGGTGGCGAACACGTCCACCTCGGAGGTCCACCGCTGCAGGCGCTCGGCCAGGTCGGGGGCCACGTTGGCGACGTAGTCGTGGATGGTGTTCCACGCCTCGGTGCCGGAGACGATGACCTTGGTGAAGTCCTCGTTGAAGATGTCGCGGACGACCCGGACGGTCATGTCCGGCTCGCCGTAGAGCAGCGCGGGGGCGTTGCCGGTCGCGGCCTTCTTCTGGATCTCCTCCCACTGCTGCTGGAGGCGCTGGACGTCGCGGGTCAGCTCGTCCTCGGAGGCGCCCTCGGCGGCGGTGCGCACGATGACGCCCGCGTCGTCGGGGACGATCTTCTTGAGGATCTGCTTCAGGCGGGCCCGCTCGTTCTCGGGCAGCTTGCGCGAGATGCCGGTCATCGAGCCCTCGGGCACGTACACCAGGTAGCGGCCGGGCAGCGAGATCTGGCTGGTCAGGCGGGCGCCCTTGTGGCCGATCGGGTCCTTGGAGACCTGCACCAGGACGGACTGGCCGGACTTCAGCACCGACTCGATCCGGCGCGGGCCGCCGTGGCCGCCCAGCGAGCCGAAGTTCACCTCACCGGCGTACAGCACCGCGTTGCGGCCCTTGCCGATGTCGACGAAGGCGGCCTCCATCGACGGCAGCACGTTCTGGACCTTGCCCAGGTAGACGTTGCCGACGTACGAGGTGGCCTGCTCCTTGTTGACGTAGTGCTCGACCAGCACGCCGTCCTCGAGGACGCCGATCTGGGTGCGCTGGCCGTTCTGGCGCACCACCATGACGCGCTCGACCGACTCGCGGCGGGCCAGGAACTCGGCCTCGGTGATGATCGGCACCCGGCGGCGGCCCAGCTCGCGGCCCTCGCGGCGGCGCTGCTTCTTGGCCTCCAGGCGGGTGGAGCCCTTGATGGACTGCACCTCATCGGGGTCGAAGGACGGCTCGGTGGAGCGGCGGCGCGGCTCGCGCACCTTCACCACCGTGCGGACGCCGTCCTCGGTGGTCTCGGCGACCTCGGTGGCACCGGCCTCACCGCTGCGGCGGCGGCGGCGACGACGGCGACGGGAGGAGGCCAGGCCGGCGGACAGCTCGTCGTCGTCCTCGCCCTCCTCGTCCTCGACGTCGGCGGCCGACTCCTGGACGGGCTGCTCGGTCTCGGCGGCCTCGGTCTCGAAGTCCTCGGCCTCGCCACGACGGCGGCGGCGGCCACCCCGGCGGCGACGGCGCGACGGACGGCCGTCCTCCTCCCACTCGCCCTCGGCCTCGGGGCCGGCGGCGGGGGCCTCGACAGCGGCCGGAGCCGCGACGACGGGGGGCGCCTCGACCGGCGCGACCACCGGAGCGACGGGAGCGGCAGGAGCGGCGGCAGCAGCAGCGGCAGCGGCAGCGCCGGACTTGCGGCGGCCCGGGGTCTGCACCCGCACCTGGGTGCGGGTACGACGACGGCGGCCGACGCCGCTGTACTCGTACTCGTCCTCCTCCGTGGTCTTCACGGCGGGGGCCTCGGCCGGGGCGGGGGCCTCGGCCGGAGCCGGAGCGGCCGCGGCAGCCGGGGCGGCGGCCGGGGTCGACGGCGCGGTGTAGGGCGCCGGCTCCTGGAAGACCGGGGCCTGGAAGATGGCGGTGGACGGGCGGACCGCACGGCGGCGCACCCGGTGGGTCGGCTCGGCCTCGGCGACCGGCGCGGGGGCCGGGGCGGGCTCGGGCTCGGCGACGGGCGCGACGGCCGGGGCCTCCTCCTCCACGGGCTCCTGCTCGGCGGCGGGCTCCTCGACCGGGGTCTCCTCGACGACCGGGGCGGCCTCGACCACGCGACGGCGGCGGGGGCGGCGGGCCGGTGCGGCGGGGGTCTCCTCGACCGGTGCGGCCTCGGCGGCGGGCGCCTCGGCGGGCGCCTCGGCCGGCGTCTCGGCCGGCGTCTCGACGGGTGCCTCGGCAGCCGCGGGCGCGCTCACCGGCGCCTCGGCACGCTTGCGGGCCCGGCGGGCCCGGGCGGGCTTCTCGGCAACCGGCTCGGCGACCGGCGCCTCCACGGCGGGGGCCTCGGCGACGGGCGCCTCGGCGGCCTCCGGGCCGGTGACGACGATCGGGGTGGCCTCCGGCGCCCCGGCGGGGGCCTCGGCACGCTTGCGGGTCCGGCGGGCCCGGACCGGCTTCTCGGCGACCGGCTCGGCCGCCGGGGCCTCCGCGACGGGGGCCTCGGCGACGGGCGCCTCGGCCGCGATCACCGTCTCGGCGGTGTCGGCGGCCGCACCCTGCGGGGTGCCCGCGGGGCGGGAGACCGCCCTGCGGCGGCGGCGCGGCGGCGCGGCGGACGCGCCCTCGCCGGTGGTTCCGTCGCCGGTGGCGACGGTGTTCTCGTTCTGTTCCGCTGCCGCACTCTGCTGCGGATCGGTGTTATCGAGCATGCGGGTGGATCTCCCGTCAGGCCCCCGGGCTCCGTATCCGGGCACGGCAGGGCACCGGTGGCCGACCGGCATCACGAGGATGCTCGGGCCGGACCATTTCCTGGTGCCGCCGTGCGGACGCGAGGCCGCACAGGGGCTCGTAGTCTCGCTCGGCGCCCCGCGCTCGGCGGGGTGTCGAAAGTCTTCTGGTCTGACCAGTCTTCTGAGGTTTTCCCAAGCTGCGCCGTCCCCCAACCCCGGGTGGCTCCCGGACGGGGTCCTCGGGCCCACCGACCATCCGGGTCGGCGGGCCACAAGAGGCCGGCCTGTGCTTCGACGACGCTCGCTCCCCTGGGGAGCCGCGGGGGCCTGGAGGACCAGCGGGTCCAGTGAGGCACTGGACCAGGCCTCCGCCCGCTAGGCGGACGCGGTTGCGCGCGGCTCGCCGGCGGCCACAGGGCCGGCCGGGGCCGCGGCGCGGTCGAGCGCCAGCGGGTCGGTCACCGTGCCGGTCTCCTCGTCGAGCGGCCCCTGCGCCAGCCTGGTCACCTCTGCGGGGACCGGCGGCGCCAGGTCAGCCGTCGCACGGAGACCGGACAATACGTCGTCGGGTCGTACGGCGGGTGTGGCGTGTCGTACTACCAGGCGCAGTATCGCACAGGCATGGCCGGTCCGAACATCGCGGGCCCCTTCGCCCTCCGTGTCCGCACCGTCGTCGACCTGCGGCGAGAGGATTTCCAGCACCGCCACGGCGCCGCGCGCGTCGAAGACACGCACGCCGTTCTTGGTGAGGCGTTCGACCTCGACCCGCTCCTCGGCGAGGAAGGCGGCGGCCGCGCGGGCCGCCTCCTGGGCGGTGACACCGTCCAGGCGGACCTGCCACTCGGAGGCTTCCAGACGCTCCACGAAGTTCGGCGTCCGGACCTCGACCGCGTCGATGACGTCCAGGCCGTTCGGGAGCGACTCGTCCAGCTGCGCGCGCAGCTGCTCCGGGTCGCGGAAGGCCGCCAGGCCGATCTCCAGGTACTCCGCCTCGCTCGCCACTCCGGTGGGAGCGGCGTTGGCGTAGGACACCTTGGGGTGCGGCGTGAACCCGGCCGAATAGGCCATCGGCACGGCGGACCGGCGCAGGGCGCGCTCGAAGGCGCGCTGGAAGTCGCGGTGGCTGGTGAAGCGGAGCCGGCCGCGCTTGGTGTAGCGGAGACGGATCCGCTGCACCGTCGGCGCGGGCGGCGGACCGTCGGGCGTACGGCGTGCCAGAGTCGCTCAGTCCTTAGTCAGTTGTCCCTGTCCGTCGTGGCACGATCGCACCACACTCCGGACTCTGTCACTCAAAGGGTACGCGCCCGCGCGGCCCCTTCGCTCCGCCCCTGGTCAGCCCGGATGCACGGGACCCCGGCCGGAGCGTCCGGCCGGGGTCCCGCGGTGGCGTGCGACGTGCTACTTGACGACCGTCAGCGGCAGGAGCTTCTTGCCCGTCGGGCCGATCTGGATGGACGTGTCCATCTGCGGGCAGACGCCGCAGTCGAAGCACGGGGTCCAGCGGCAGTCGTCGACCTCGACCTCTTCGAGGGCGTCCTGCCAGTCCTCCCAGAGCCAGTCCTTGTCGAGGCCGCTGTCCAGGTGGTCCCAGGGCAGCACCTCCTCGTAGGTGCGCTCGCGGGTGGTGTACCAGTCGACGTCGACGCCGGTGCCGGCCAGACCCTTCTCTGCCGAGGCCATCCAGCGGTCGTAGGAGAAGTGCTCGCGCCAGCCGTCGAAACGGCCGCCGTCGTCATAGACCGCCCGGATGACGGCGCCGATCCGGCGGTCGCCGCGGGAGAGCAGGCCCTCGACGATGCCGGGCTTGCCGTCGTGGTAGCGGTAGCCGATGTTCTTGCCGTACTTGCGGTCACCGCGGATGGAGTCGCGCAGCTTGGCCAGGCGGGCGTCGGTGTCCTCGGCGGACAGCTGCGGGGCCCACTGGAAGGGGGTGTGCGGCTTGGGCACGAACCCGCCGATCGAGACGGTGCAGCGGATGTCGTTCTGGCCGGTGACCTCGCGGCCCTTCTGGATGACGTTCTTCGCCATCTCGCCGATCTGGAGCACGTCCTCGTCGGTCTCGGTGGGCAGGCCGCACATGAAGTACAGCTTCACCTGGCGCCAGCCGTTGCCGTACGCGGTGGAGACGGTGCGGATGAGGTCCTCCTCCGACACCATCTTGTTGATCACCTTGCGCATGCGCTCACTGCCGCCCTCGGGGGCGAAGGTGAGGCCCGAGCGGCGGCCGTTGCGGCTGAGCTCGTTGGCGAGGTCGATGTTGAAGGCGTCGACCCGGGTGGACGGCAGCGACAGACCGATCTTCTCCTCGGCGTAGCGGTCGGCCAGGCCCTTGGCGACGTCGGCGATCTCGGTGTGGTCGGCGCTGGACAGCGACAGCAGGCCGACCTCCTCGAAGCCGGTGGCCTTCAGCCCGCGCTCCACCATCTCGCCGATGCCGGTGATGCTTCGCTCCCGCACGGGGCGCGTGATCATGCCGGCCTGGCAGAAGCGGCAGCCGCGGGTGCAGCCGCGGAAGATCTCGACGGACATCCGCTCGTGCACGGTCTCGGCGAGCGGGACGAGCGGCTGCTTGGGGTAGGGCCACTCGTCGAGGTCCATGACGGTGTGCTTGGAGACCCGCCACGGCACGCCGGGCGCGTTCGGCACCACGCGGGCGATCCGGCCGTCGGCCAGGTACTCCACGTCGTAGAACCGGGGGACGTACACGCCGCCGGTGCGCGCCAGGCGCAGCAGCACCTCCTCGCGGCCGCCCGGACGGCCCTCGGCCTTCCAGGCCCGGACGATCTCCGTGATGTCCAGCACGGCCTGCTCGCCGTCGCCGACCACCGCGCAGTCGACGAAGTCGGCGATCGGCTCCGGGTTGAAGGCCGCGTGACCGCCGGCGAGCACGATCGGGTCGTCCTCGGTCCGGTCGCGGGCCTCCAGCGGGATGCCGGCCAGGTCCAGCGCGGCCAGCATGTTGGTGTAGCCGAGTTCGGTGGAGAACGAGAGCCCGAACACGTCGAAGGCCTTGACCGGGCGGTGCGCGTCCACGGTGAACTGCGGGACGCCGTGCTCACGCATCAGCGCCTCGAGGTCCGGCCAGACGCTGTAGGTGCGCTCGGCCAGGACGCCCTCGCGCTCGTTGAGCACCTCGTAGAGGATCATGACGCCCTGGTTCGGCAGGCCGACCTCGTAGGCGTCGGGGTACATCAGCGCCCAGCGGACGTCGCAGGCGTCCCAGTCCTTGACGGTCGAGTTGAGCTCGCCGCCGACGTACTGGATCGGCTTCTGGACGTGCGGGAGGAGGGCCTCCAGGCGTGGGAAGACCGATTCGACAGTCATGTACTAGGAACCCTTACGACGTTGAGAGGTGTCGCTCGCATCGGACCCGGTCGGGGTGGTGGGCGACGGCTGGGAGGGGTGACCCTCAAGAGTAGCCGAATCCCGGGAGGCTCCGGCCGGCCCGCGGGCCCCGGCCGCCCTCCCGGAACCCGGCAGACCGGTTGTTGACAGCCCCGGAGGGCCCATGCGGTACTGGCAGGGCTCCGCCGGGAGGCCCTGCACGCCATCGGGACAAGGAAGTTGACCATGCACGACGGCACCGACACCGGCCTCCCGACATGACCGACACCGGCCGGCGGATGCCGCACTGCCGGCCCGCACCCGCGCAGCCGGACCGCTACCCCCCGGTGGCCCGCGCCGAGGCGGCTTTCCGGCGGCTCGCCTGGCGCCACCCCGACCGCTGCCGGCTGCGGGAGGTGGGCCGCTCCCGGGCCGGCCGTCCGCTGCTGCTGCTCTCCGTCGACGAGGGCCCGGACGCCGTCCTGGTGGTCGGCGGCCCGCACCCCAACGAACCGGTCGGCGTCGCCACCGCCCTGCGGCTGGCCGAGCGGCTGCTGGACCACCCGCCCCGGCGGGGCGTCTCCTGGCACGTCCTGCCCTGCCTGGACCCGGACGGCGCCGCGCTCAACGCCGGCTGGCTGGAGGGGCCGCTCACCATGCGCCGCCACTACGAGCACTTCTACCGGCCCTCCTTCGAGGAGCAGCCCGAGCTGCTGCCGCCCGCCGACGCCGACCGCGCGCCGATGCCGGAGAGCCTGGCGCTGACCGGCCTGATCGACGAGCTGCGCCCGTTCCTCCAGTGCTCCCTGCACGGGGTGGACTTCGGCGGCGCCTTCGTCCAGCTCACCGGCCCCGTCCCGGGCCTGTCCGAGCGCTTCGCCCGCTCGGCGGCGCGCGGCGGCATCCCGCTGGACGTCGACTCCTACGACGCGGTCGGCTGGGCCAGCCCCGCGCCCGGGACGTATCTGATGCCCGCGCCCGGCGGCACCGGCCTCTCGCGGGCGCTCCCCGACGAGCCCGAACTCTCCACCTGGTCGTACGCCGGCCGCCACGGCGGGGTGACGGCGGTCCTGGAGGTGCCGATGTGGGCCGTCGACTCGGTCGGGGACGAGCGCCCGCACCCGGCCGTCCGGCCGGCGGTCACCGCCGCCGCCCGGGTCCTGCGGGACCGCGCCGAGGAGCTGTCCGGGCTGCTCGTCCACGTCCCGCCGCACACCCGCCGGGCCTACGGTCCGATGGTGCGCGCCGCCGAGTTCACGCTGGCGGTCTGCTCACCGGTCGCCGACGAGTGGCTGGAGCAGTGGTGCGCCCAGCCGCTCACCGTCTCCCGGGTGACCACCGCCGGGCTCGCCGCCGCCCGGATCCCGCTGCGGGTGGCCTCGGTGCTGCTGCGCCTGCTGGCGGACACCGGCGGTCCGGCCGTGGACGCGGCCCGCGAGCGTGCGCAGGGGATCGTCGCCGAGAGCCTGGACCGGTTGCGCCACCGCTTCGGCGCCCGCTGGGTACCGGTGGAGGTGCAGACCGCCCACCAGACCCGCGCCGTGCTCGCCGCGGCAGCCTGCCTGCCCGACCGGGGCCGGTAGCACGCGGGGGCCGGTAGCACGCGGCGGGGCCGGTCCGGAGTCACCCTCCGGACCGGCCCCGCCGGCACGCCCGTACGCTCAGGCCGCTATCGGCCGCTGGCTCTGCACCGCCTGCAACAGCCCGATCGCCAGCCAGGTCGCGAACATCGACGACCCGCCGTAGGAGACGAACGGCAACGGGATGCCGGCCACCGGCATGATGCCCAGGCACATCCCTATGTTCTCGAAGCCCTGGAAGGCGAACCACGCGACCACTCCGGCGGCCACGATGGTGCCGTACAGGTCGGTGGCGTGGCGGGCGATCCGGCAGGCCCGCCAGAGGACCACACCCAGCAGCACGATGATCGCCATCGCGCCGAGGAAGCCCAGCTCCTCACCGGCCACCGTGAAGACGAAGTCGGTCTGCTGCTCCGGCACGAACTGCCCGGTGGTCTGCGTCCCGTGGAACAGGCCCTTGCCGGTGAGCCCGCCGGAGCCGATCGCGATCCGGGCCTGGGCGGTGTTGTAACCCACCCCGGACGGGTCGAGCGCCGGGTTGGCGAAGGCCGCGAAGCGGTCGATCTGGTACTTGCTCAGCACCCCGAGCTTCCAGATCGCCACCGAGCCGCCGACGCCGGCCAGGATCAGTCCGAACACCCAGCGGTTGGCCGCGCCGGAGGCCAGCAGGATGCCCAGCACGATGACGGCCATCACCATCACCGAGCCGGCGTCCGGCATCAGCATCACGACCGCCATCGGCAGGGTGGCCCAGACCAGTCCACGGAACACCGCCCGGTGCGAGGGGAACTCCCGCTCGCCCGCGTCCACCTGGTCGGACAGCACCACGGCCATCGCGAGCACGATCGCCAGCTTGGCGAACTCGGCCGGCTGGACGGAGAAGCCGCCGCCGAGCTGGATCCAGGAGTGCTGGCCGTTGATGGTCGAGCCGAGCGGGCTCAGCGTGGCCACCAGCAGCACGATCACCGCGACGTACAGGAACGGCACCACCGTGCGGAACCGCCGGCTCCCTATCCCTATCACCACCGCGCACAGCACCAGTCCGATCACCACATTGGTGAGGTGGCGGAACAGGAAGTACTGCGGATCGCCGTGGGTGAGCGAGTCCCGCCCCCGGGTGGCCGACCAGACCAGCAGCGAGCTGCCCAGCGACAGCACCATGGCGGCCAGCAGCAGTATCCAGTCGATCCGCCAGAGCGGGGAGTCCTTGGCGAGGGCCTTCGACACCCCGCTGCGCTGCGGGGCGAGCCGCAGCTGGCGGTACGAGCCGTAGGAGGTCATGCCCGGCTCCTTCCGGTGCCCCGGTTGGGCTCGACGGCGGCGGAGTCCACCGTGGTGAGCGCGATCGGCGGACCGGCCGGCTGCGCCGGGTCCAGGAAGACCCGCGGCGAGCCGCCGCGCACGCCCGGGTCCCCGGCCGTGGTGTAGCCGGCCGGCTTGATGATGGCGGTGCCGTCCGGGTTGAACTTCGGCAGCTCGGCCTGCGGCTTGGGCAGCAGCGCCTTGGCGCCGTCGATGTTGCCCTTGTCGTCGACGCCGTACAGCGCCTGGTAGATCCGGCGGATCGCGTCACCGGAGCCGCCGGAGCCGGTGCCGCCCTGGCTCATCGTCATCACGACCGCGTAGTCGTCGCTGTACGTGGTCAGCCACGAGGTGGTCTGCTTGCCCTCGACCTCGGCGGTACCGGTCTTGGCGTGCAGCTCGATCTTGCCCTGCGGCCAGCCGGCGCCGGTGAACTTCCAGGCCGCGGTACCGCCGGTGACGACGCCCGCGGTGGCCTGGTCGATGTAGCTCAGGAGCTTCTGGTCGCCGGGGAACTTGGCGTCCTCGTGCGGGGCGATCTCGCGGACGAGCTCCCCGCTCGGGCTTATCACCGCCTTGGCGACGGTCGGCCGGTAGAACGTGCCGCCGTTGGCGAGCGCCGCGTAGATCCGGGCCATCTGGATCGGGGTGACGAGCGTGTCGCCCTGGCCGATCGCGAAGTTGACCGAGTCACCGGCGCGCATCTGGTAGCCGTCGACGCAGTTCTCCCGGGCGATCTGGTCGGAGAAGCTGTTGCCGCCCTTCTCCGCCTGCCTGCACCAGGCGTCCTTGTTGTTGTCGAAGAAGGACTGCTTCCACTGCCGGTCCGGCACCCGGCCGGTGACCTCGCTGGGCAGGTCGATGCCGGTCTTGGCGCCGAGGCCGAACTGGTGCGCGGTCTTGAAGAACCAGTCCGCGGTCTCCTTCTTCGGCTTGATGCCGCCGTCCTTCATCCACTGGTCGTAGGCCAGCCCGTAGAAGACGGTATCGCAGGAGACTTCGAGGGCCTTCTCCAGCGTGATCGAACCGAAGCTCTCGCTCTCGAAGTTCTTGAACTCACGGCCGCCGATGGTCATGCTCTTCGGGCACGGGTACGTCCCGTCCAGCGAGTAGCCGGCCTGCACGGCGGCGGTGGTGGAGATGACCTTGAAGGTCGAGCCGGGGGCGGACTGACCCTGTATGGCCCGGTTCAGCAGCGGGAAGTTGGAGTCCTTGCTGGTCAGGGCCTGGTAGTCCTTGCCCGAGATGCCGCCCTGCCAGAGGTTGGGGTCGTACGTCGGCGCGCTGGCCATCGCCACGATCCGCCCGGTGTGCACGTCCATGACGACGGCGGCGCCGGAGTCGGCCTCGTAGTTGCGGTTGGTCACCTTGTCGAAGGTCTTCCTGGCATCGTTCATCGCCTGCATCAGGTTGTCCTCGACGACCTTCTGCACCCGGGCGTCGATGCTGGTCACCAGGTTGTTGCCGGTCTGCGGCTCGACGATGCCGGCGTTGCCGATCACCCGGCCGAGGTTGTCCACCTCCAGCTTGGTGATCCCGGCCGTCCCGCGCAGATCGCGGTCGTACACCGACTCCAGTCCGGCCCGGCCGATCTGGTCGGCCGGCAGGTAGCGGTCCAGGCCCGACTTGTCGGCGGTCTTGCTGACCTCCTCGTCCGTCACCGGCGAGAGGTAGCCGAGCACCTGGGCCATGTTGGCGCCCTCGACGCCGGTGTAGTGGCGCACGGCGGTCGGCTGCGCGGTGACCCCGGGGAAGTCCTCGCGGCGCTCCATCATCTGCAGCGCCTGCTGGGTGGTCGCCTCCTTGGTGACCGGGATCGGCTGGTACGGCGAGCCGTTCCAGCAGGGCTGCGGCGTCTTGGCGTCGCAGAGCCGGACCTTCTCCTGGACGTCCTTGGCCGGCATGCCAAGCACCTCGGCGAGCCGGCCGAGCACCGCCTTCCCGCCGTCCTTCTGCTGCAGCAGCGAGGTGCGGCTGACCGAGACCACCAACCGGGTCTCGTTGCCGGCCAGGATGCGGCCCGAGGCGTCGAGGATCTCGCCGCGCACGGCGGGCTCGACCACCTCGCGGATGTGGTTGCCGGTCGCCTTGGCGGTGTAGACGCTGGCGTTGCGGATCTGCAGGTACCAGAGCCGCCCACCGAGGGTGGCGAGCAGCGACAGCACGAGGATCTGCAGTACCACCAGACGGATCGTCACCCGCCGGGTACGGCCGGTCTCGGGGATGTTGCTCACGTCTCGTGCGCTCCAGAGTGCGGGGTTCCGGGGATCATGGGCGGGACCGGGGCTACGGCCGCTTGGCGAAGCCGAGCGAGCGCCGCTTCTTGTAGGACGGCCCGGACGACGCCTCACGGGTGGTGCGGTAGCGGGACAGCGTGCCCAGCCCGGGGCCGCCCTCGTCGTCGCCGGCCGCGGCGGCCACCGGGTCGCGCCCGAAGCGGCGGCCGATCAGCATCACCACCGGGACGACGAACGGAGCCAGCAGCAGGTCGTACAGCAGGGCGGTGAGCACCAGGCTGCCGAGGCCGACGTGACGGGCGGCGGTGTCGCCGACCAGGGCACCGACCATCGCGTACAGCAGGGTGGAGGCGACCGCAGCGGCGGCCACCACCAGCAGCGCGCCGGAGACCGAGCGCTGCCGGCCGTGGTCGGGCCGGAGCAGACCGGCGGCGTAGCCCATCAGGCAGAGGACCAGCGCGTAGCGGCCGATCGCGTGGTCGGACGGCGGGGCGAGGTCGGCCAGCAGTCCGGCGGCGAAGCCCACCAGGCAGCCGCCGGTCGGCCCGTAGACCATGGCCAGCCCGACCACCACGAGAAGCAGTATGTCCGGTGTGGCGCCCGGGAGTTGGAGCCGTCCGAAGACGCTGACCTGGAGGATCAGGCCGAGCAGGACGAGAACGGCGGAGACGGGGATGCGGGCGAGGCGCATGGTTCAGTTCCCCCCGGTGGTCTTGGCGGGCGGGGCGGCGGCGGCCGGGGCGGCGGGTGCGGCCGGAGCCGGGCCCTGGGCAGCCGGCGCCGGTGGCAGGACGGCGTCGCGCGGGTCGGTGCGCGGCGGCACCACCACCACGCCGATCAGGTCGAGCCGGGTGAACTGGACGAAGGGCTCGACCAGGATGGTCTTGGTCAGCTGGCCGGGGTTCGCCTCGACCTGGACCACCTTGCCGACCGGGACGCCGGGCACGAACGGGCGGCCGCTCTGCGAGCCGAAGGTGACCAGCCGGTCGCCCTCCTTCACCTGGGCCTTGCCGTTGAGCAGGGAGACCTTCATGGCGCTGGTGCCGCCGCCGGAGGCGAAGCCGATCTCGCCGGTGCCCTCCAGTCGGGCACCGGCGCTGAAGCCCGGGTCGGAGGCGAGCAGGACGGTGGACGTGGTCGGGGCGACGGTGGTGATCCGGCCGACCAGGCCCTGACCGTTGATCACCGTCATGTCCCGGGTCAGGCCGTCGTCGCTGCCCGCGTCGATGGTGATGGTCCAGGAGAAGCCCTGGGCCGGGCCGATCGCGATCACCTGGGCGGCCTTGACGGTGTAACCGCCGGAGCCCGCGGTGCGCAGCAGGTCGTCGAGCTGCTTGGTGCGCCCGCCGGCCATGTCGGAGGAGGCCAGCTTCTGACGCAGCTCGGTGTTCTCCCGGGCCAGCTGGTCGGTGCGCCCGCTGTGGCCGGCGGCGTCGCGGAAGGCGCGGACGGTGTCGGCCACCGGGTCGACCGCGGTGGCGGCGCCGCGCTCGACCGGGCCGAGGACACCGGCCGCGGCGCGCCGGGCTCCGCCGAGCGGCGAGCTCTCACCGCCCTTGATGTCCACGGTGATCAGCGCGAAGGCGACGGCCACCAGCAGGATGAGCAGCAGCCGGCTCTCTCGTGTGTCCCTCACGGTGCTGGTACTGCCCCTTCGTACCTGGCCGCCCACCCGGGCTGTGGGCCCGGGCGGGGGCCGTTCAGTTGACTACAGGTCTGACGGTTGTGCTAACGGCGCGGTTGGGCGTCGAGTACCTGCTGGAGCGCCTCGAACTCCTCGACGCACTTGCCGGAGCCGAGCGCCACGGAGTCCAGCGGGTTCTCGGCGATGTGGATCGGCATACCGGTCTCGCGGCGCAGCCGCTCGTCCAGGCCGCGCAGCAGGGCGCCGCCGCCGGTGAGCACGATGCCGCGGTCCATGACGTCGCCGGCGAGCTCGGGCGGGCACTGGTCGAGGGTGGTCTTGACCGCGTCGATGATCGAGTTGACCGGCTCGTCGATGGCCTCGCGGACCTCGGCCGCCGAGATGACGACGGTCTTGGGCAGGCCGCTGACCAGGTCGCGGCCGCGGATCTCGGCGTGCTCGTCCTTCTCGCCCTCCAGCGCGAAGGCGGAGCCGATGCTCATCTTGATCTGCTCGGCGCTGCGCTCGCCCAGGAGCAGCGAGTACTCCTTCTTGATGTGCTGGACGATGGCGTTGTCCAGCTCGTCGCCGGCCACCCGGATGGACTGCGCGGTGACGATGCCGCCGAGCGAGATGACGGCCACCTCGGTGGTGCCGCCGCCGATGTCGACGACCATGTTGCCGGTGGCCTCGTGGACCGGCAGGCCGGCGCCGATCGCGGCGGCCATCGGCTCCTCGATGATGTGCACCTGGCGCGCGCCGGCCTGCGAGGAGGCCTCGATCACGGCGCGGCGCTCGACCCCGGTGATGCCCGAGGGCACGCAGACCACGACCCGGGGGCGGGCCAGGTAGCGGCGGCGGTGGATCTTGAGGATGAAGTAACGGAGCATCCGCTCGGTGATCTCGAAGTCGGCGATCACGCCGTCCTTGAGCGGGCGGATGGCGACGATGTTGCCCGGCGTGCGGCCGATCATCTTCTTGGCCTCGGCGCCGACCGCCAGAATGCCACCGGTGTTGGTGTTGACCGCGACCACGGACGGCTCGTTGAGAACGATCCCCTTGCCCCTGACGTACACCAGCGTGTTGGCGGTTCCGAGGTCGATCGCCAGATCGCGGCCGATGAACGACAGGTTGGTTGCCATGGGGTGTAGGTGCCTTCCCGGGCTCGGAGTCATTGCGGGGGTGGACGAGAGAGTGCGCCCACGGCTTGGGCGAAGAGCAGCTGACCAGCCGTACCGGGCCCATGAGTCGCGTCCATCGTAGTCACGCCGGCCAGTACGGACGTCGACGTGGGGCATACCGTCCATTGTCCGGAGCGTGATCGCTTCTCCGGGCATTGGGACGCCGTGTCGGCGTCTCCAGTTCCCTATTTCACGATAAGAATGCCCCGGCCGGGCCAATGGTCCCGACCGGGGCACCCGAAGGTCCCGGGTGGTGCTTACGCGTGCGCCGGGAAGAAGATCTTGATCTCGCGCTCGGCCGACTCCGGGGAGTCAGAGGCATGGATCAGGTTCTCGCGAGTGATGGTCGCGTAGTCGCCGCGGATGGTGCCGGCACCGGCCTCCAGCGGGTTGGTGGCGCCGGCCAGCATCCGGATGCCGGGGACGACCTCCTCGCCCTCGACGATCAGCGCGATCGACGGGCCGGAGGTCATGAACTCCAGCAGCGGCTCGTAGAACGGGCGGCCGACGTGCTCCGCGTAGTGCTGCTCCAGCGTCGCCCGGTCGAAGGTCCGCAGCTCGACGGCGGCGAGCCGCCAGCCGGCCTTGCGCTCGATGCGGCTGATGATCTCGCCGGCCAGGCCGCGCTTGACGGCGTCGGGCTTGAGCAGGACGAGAGTGCGCTGGGACACGGTGCGTCTCCTGGGAAATCGGTTCGGCGCGCACCCGGTTCGCGGTGCGGAGTGCGACTACGGCAGAGGTTACCTTGCGTGAGCAACGGGGCCGGGCGCCCCCGAGGCGAAGGCAGACCCTACGCGACGGTGACCGCCTGGGCGGCCGCGCGGGCGGCCTTGAACTCGTCGATCTTGCGGCCGTAGTGCACCGAGCACCACCAGAGCCCGGCGAAGACGACGCCCAGGCCGAACATGGTCGGCAGGACGAAGCCGCTGGCGATCAGGCCGATCTGGAGCGCCCAGCCGATCGCGACCGCGCCGGGGCGGGTGATCATGCCGCAGAGCAGCACGCACAGCGCCATCGCGATGCCCGTCACGGTCCAGACGGTGGCGGTCGACACGTCGGAGAGCTGCATCGCCACCAGTCCGGCGAACAGCGCCAGCAGGGCCTCGCCGATCAGCGTCGAGGAGCAGAGCGTCCTCATCGTCACTTCCTCCCGAGCAGCAGGCGGGCCTCGCCCACCGTGATGACCGAACCGGTGACCAGCACCCCGGCGCCGCCGAGGTCCCCGTCCTCCTCGGCGAGGGTGACGGCGGCGGCGATGGCGTCGTCGAGCCGGGGCTCGACCTGGACGCGGTCCTCGCCGAAGATCTCGACGGCGAGCGCGGCCAGGGCGTCCGCGTCCATCGCCCGGTGGGTGGAGTTCTGGGTGATGACGACCTCGGCGAGGATCGGCTCGAAGGCCTCCAGCAGGCCCGCCACGTCCTTGTCGCCACTGGTGCCGATCACGCCGACCAGCCGGGTGAAGCCGAACGACTCACCGATCGCGGCGACGGTGGCGTGGGCGCCGTCCGGGTTGTGCGCGGCGTCCAGGACGATCGTCGGGCTGCGCCGGACGACCTCCAGGCGGCCCGGCGAGGCGACACCGGAGAACGCCTGCCGGACCTTGTCCGCGTCCAGCTGCCCGCCGCGCGCGCCGCCGACGCCGAAGAAGGCCTCGACCGCCGCGAGGGCGAGCGCCGCGTTCTGCGCCTGGTGGGCGCCGTGCAGCGGGAGGAAGACGTCCGTGTACTCCTCGCCGCCGAGCCCACGCAGCGTCACCAGCTGGCCGCCGATGGCGACCTCACGGCGGATCACACCGAACTCCATGCCCTCGCGGGCCACCGTCGCGTCCACCTCGACGGCCCTGCGCAGGATGGTCTGGGCGGCATCCAGCTGCTGCTGGGCGACGACCGCGACGGCGCCCGACTTGATGATCCCGGACTTCTCGACCGCGATCTCGCCGGTGGTCTCCCCCAGCTTGTCGGTGTGATCCAGCGAGATGGGGGTGATCACGGCGACGGCGGCGTCGATCACGTTGGTGGCGTCCCAGGAGCCGCCCATGCCGACCTCGATCACGCCGACGTCCACCGGGGCGTCGGCGAAGGCCGCGTAGGCCATGCCGGTCAGCACCTCGAAGAAGGACATCGCGACCGGCTCGCGCTCGTCGACCATCCGCACGTACGGCTCGATGTCCCGGTAGACCTCGGCGAACCGCTCGGGGGTGATCGGGGCGCCGTCCAGGGTGATCCGCTCGGTGACGGACTCCACGTGCGGGCTGGTGTAGCGGCCGGTGCGCAGCTCGAAGGTGTTGAGGAGCTGCTCGACCATCCGGGCAGTGGAGGTCTTGCCGTTGGTGCCGGTGATGTGGATGGAGGGGAAGGACCGCTGGGGCTGGCCCAGGATGTCCATCAGCGCCTCGATCCGGTCGAGCGAGGGCTCCAGCTTGTTCTCCGGCCAGCGCTTGGAGAGTTCCAGCTCGACGTCACGCAGAACGTCGCCGGAGCCGCCGTCGGCGGGGCGGAGGGTGTACGGGTTCGGGTCGGCCTTGTCGCTCACGACCCCAGTCTACGGAGCGGCGGCGCGCGCTCCCGACGGGGTGAGAACGACCACTTTGCCCCGACTTTCCGATTCACCCGATATGCCATTGATCTGGCGGGTGCAGCTGCCAATGAAGCACTGATTCGTACTCCAAAGAGCCAAGCTGCCTTTGATTGCCAGGAGATCACCGCCATGCCCGACGTGCCGCGCCAGTCCCTCCCGGCCCATCGGAGCGGCCCGGGCCGGGCTCAGACCCCGGCTCGGGCCTCCGGGATCTCGGGGCACGGGCCGCAGTGCCGGCGGCGCAGCTCGGCGGTGATCTCGGCCAGCTCACCCTCGGGCAGCAGCGGCAGCATCATGGCGACGCCCTGGAGCAGGCCGCCGAGCAGGAAGGTGGTGTCGGCGGTGGCGGCCACCAGGCCGCGCACCTCGGCCACCTCGCCGGCCGCCACGGCCTCGATCAGCCGGGCCGCGTCGGCGGTCTCCTCGTCCACCGCCACCCCGCCGCAGTCGGCCGGGGCGCGCCGGACCATCGCGTGCAGCACCTTGTCGCCCACCTCGGGCGCGTACGCCTTGCGGACCGCCTCGGCGGCGATCCAGGCCAGCAGGGTGGTCACCTCTCGCTGCGCGTGTTCCTCGAAGAGCCGGTCCAGCGCGTGATCGAACGCGAGCTGGTTCCCGTGCCGGAACGCGAGCAGCAGCGTCGCCGCCCTGGCCTTGGCCTCCTGGACCGCTTCCATCGGCAGTTCGTCGGCCAACTTCTCGGTCACCACCACGCCATGCCCTCCCGTCGGTCGTCGGCTCAGCGAAACTCCGTGCACACCGTACACATCCAACCTGCAAACTTCCGCGAACCCGCGCGGGCAAGACCGGAATGAATTCGGGCGGAATTGGACTTCACCCGGTCCAGGATGAATATTCGCCGGAACAGCGCAATGCCGCTGGGCTATTAGAGGGTCCGATTTCCCCGTTCGGCGGGCGCGCTCCCCGGCGCGTCCCACCGGTACGGATCCGCGGCACGGTGGAAGGCCGCGGAAAAGGGCGAGGGGCCGCACCCCGCGTCAGCGGGATGCGGCCCCTGGAGAGCCTTCGACGGGCCGGGCCCGTCGGCCGGGTCAGGCCTGCGGCAGCGCCGCGAGCTGCGCGGTGATCCGGGCGATGTCGGCCTCGGCGGCCTCCTGACGGGCACGGATCTTGGCGACCACGTCGTCCGGCGCCTTGGCGAGGAACGCCTCGTTGCCGAGCTTGCCGGCGGTCTGGGCCTTCTCCTTCTCGGCGGCAGCGAGGTCCTTGGCCAGGCGCTTGCGCTCGGCCGCGACGTCGATGGTGCCGGAGAGGTCCAGCAGCACGGTCGCGCCCGCGACCGGGAGCGAGGCGGTGGCCGAGAAGCCCTCCTCGGGCGCGGTCAGCCGCAGCAGTGAGCGGATCGCGTCCTCGTGGACGGCGAGCACGGTACCGGCCACCTCCAGGCGGGCCGGGACCCGCTGCCCCGGCTTCAGGCCCTGGTCGGTACGGAAGCGCCGGACCTCGGTGACCACCTGCTGGAGCGTGGCGATCTCGGCCTCGGCCCCGGCGTCGCGGTAGCCGCTGTCCGTCGGCCAGTCGGCGATGACCACCGACTCCGCGCCGGTGAGCGTGGTCCACAGGGTCTCGGTGACGAACGGGACGATCGGGTGGAGCAGCCGCAGCGTGACGTCCAGGACCTCGCCGAGCACCCGGCGCGTGGCGTCGGCCTGCGGGCCGCCCTTGGCGAGGGTGGTCTTGGAGAGCTCGACGTACCAGTCGAAGACCTCGTCCCAGGCGAAGTGGTAGAGCGCCTCGGAGAGCTTGGAGAACTGGTAGTCCTCGTAGAGCGAGTCCACCTCGGCGACCGTGCTGTTCAGCCGGGACAGGATCCAGCGGTCGGCCGCGGTCAGCTCCTCCGGCGCGGGCAGCGGGCCCTCGACGGTGGCGCCGTTCATCAGCGCGAAGCGGGTGGCGTTCCAGATCTTGTTGGCGAAGTTGCGGGCCGCCTGGACCCAGTCCTCGCCGATCGGGACGTCGACGCCCGGGTTGGCGCCGCGGGCCAGCGTGAAGCGCAGCGCGTCGGAGCCGTACTTGTCCATCCAGTCCAGCGGGTTCACCACGTTGCCGAAGGACTTCGACATCTTCTTGCCGTTCTGGTCACGGACCATGCCGTGCAGCGCGATGGTGTGGAACGGCGGGGTGCCGTCCATCGCGTAGAGACCGAACATCATCATCCGGGCGACCCAGAAGAAGAGGATGTCGTAGCCGGTCACCAGGACGGAGTTCGGGTAGAACTTCGCCAGGCTGTCGGTCTGCTCGGGCCAGCCGAGGGTGGAGAAGGGCCACAGGCCGGAGGAGAACCAGGTGTCCAGGACGTCGGTGTCCTGGTGCCAGCCCTCGCCGGTCGGCGGCTGCTCGTCCGGGCCGACGCAGACGATCTCGCCGGCCGGGCCGTACCAGACCGGGATGCGGTGGCCCCACCAGAGCTGGCGCGAGATGCACCAGTCGTGGAGGTTGTCGACCCAGTCGAAGTAGCGCTTCTCCATCTCCTGCGGGTGGATCTTGACCTTGCCGTCGCGGACGGCGTCGCCCGCGGCCTTGGCGAGCGGGCCGACCTTGACCCACCACTGCATGGACAGCCGCGGCTCGATGGTGGTCTTGCAGCGCGAGCAGTGGCCGACCGAGTGGACGTACGGGCGCTTCTCCGCCACGATCCGGCCCTCGGCGCGCAGCGCGCCGAGAATGGCCGAGCGTGCCTCCAGCCGGTCCAGGCCCTGGAAGGGGCCGTGCACGGTGATCACCGCGTGCTCGTCCATGACGGCGATCGACGGCAGGCCGTGGCGCTGGCCGATCTCGAAGTCGTTCGGGTCGTGAGCCGGCGTCACCTTGACGGCGCCGGTGCCGAACTCCGGGTCGACGTGGGCGTCGGCGACGACCGGGATGCGGCGGCCGGTGAGCGGCAGCTCGATCTCGGTGCCGACGAGGTGCTTGTAGCGCTCGTCCTCAGGGTGGACCGCGACGGCGGTGTCGCCGAGCATCGTCTCGGCCCGGGTGGTGGCGACGACGATCGAGGCGTCACCCTCGCCGTAGCGGATGGAGACGAGCTCGCCGTCGTCGTCCTGGTACTCGACCTCGATGTCCGAGATCGCGGTGAGACAGCGCGGGCACCAGTTGATGATGCGCTCGGCGCGGTAGATCAGCTCGTCGTCGTAGAGCTTCTTGAAGATGGTCTGGACGGCCTGGGAGAGGCCCTCGTCCATGGTGAAGCGCTCGCGGGACCAGTCCACGCCGTCGCCGAGGCGGCGCATCTGGCCGGAGATCTGGCCGCCGGACTCCGCCTTCCACTGCCAGACCCGGTCGACGAACGCCTCCCGGCCGAGGTCGTGGCGGGACTTGCCCTCCTTGGCCAGCTCCCGCTCGACGACGTTCTGGGTCGCGATGCCCGCGTGGTCCATACCGGGCTGCCACAGCGCCTCGTAGCCCTGCATCCGCTTGCGGCGGACGAGGGCGTCGATCAGCGTGTGCTCGAAGGCGTGGCCCAGGTGGAGGCTGCCCGTGACGTTCGGCGGCGGGATGACGACGGTGTACGGGGGCTTGTCGCTCTTCGCGTCGGCCGTGAAGTAACCGCGCTCTACCCAGCGCTCGTACAGCTCGCCCTCTACGTCCGCCGGAGCGTAGGTCGTCGGGAGGGTGGCTGCGTCGTCCCCGGCGTGAGTGCTCACGGGGCGCTGGTTCGTGGTGTCGGTCACGACGCACAGTTTACGTACCTGCGGACGTGGGTTACGAACCGCTTTCGGTCCGGGGCCCCCGTGCGCCCGGTCCGGACGGCCGTCGGCCCTGTGCGATAACGTGCCCGCACGCTCGTCCGGTCCTCGGTACGGGCACGGACTACTCCAGATCTCGACAGGCCGCAGGTGCGGCGGGGGAGCACAGGCAGATGTACGGCCAGGGTCAGCAGTATCCGCAGGGTCAACCGCAACCGTACGGGGCACCGCAGCCCTACGGCGCGCCGCAGCCGCAGCCGCCCTACGGCCAGCCGCCGCAGCAGTACGGCTACCCGCAGCAGGGGGCCCCGGCCCCGCAGTACGGCGCGCCCCAGCCCCAGCCCCCGTACGGCGCCCCGCAGCCGCCCTACGGCGCGGCGCCGGCGCAGGCCCCGTACGGCGCCCCCGGCTACCCGATGGCGCCGCCGCCGAAGAAGGGCAAGGCGGGGCTGCTGATCGGCCTGGTGATCGGCGCCCTGGTGCTGGGCGGCGGCGGCTTCGGCCTCTACAAGGTGCTCGGCGGGGACACCGGGGGCAAGTACAAGATCAGCGCCGCCCAGTCGCTGCCGGACGGCTACACCCAGAAGTCGGCCAAGGAGCAGGCGGCCGACCCGAGCAAGGCCGAGACCTCCAAGCTCGGCAAGGACCTGCACGTGCTGATCGCCAGCTACGCCAAGGGCGCCGACCCGCTGGACACCATCAGCGTGATCGGCGTCTACGGGGAGCTCGACGACCCGGACAAGATCATCGAGGACTCCAAGAAGCCGGGCGAGGGCGGCACCTGGACCACCCCGCTGGCGGAGTTCCCGGCCCAGGACGGCCACAACTCCTCGGCCAAGCTCTCCTGCGGCGTCTACGGCGTGCTCGGCGGCAAGTCGCAGTCCACCGTCTGCATCTGGGCCGACAAGTCGACCACGGCCCGGGTCTCCTTCCTGAAGTCCAGCCTCACCGGCAGCGCCCAGACCGCGCTCACCCCGGCCCAGGCCGCCGAGAAGACCCGGGCGATCCGCTCCGCCATGGTCGTCGCCAAGTAACCGCTCAGGTCACCGTCACACCTGCCACCCGGCCCCGGGTGGGAGTGCGCCACGTCCGCCGTTCCCTCCCGTCCCCAGAAAGGGCCATCGTGACCGATCAGACCCCCTACGGCACCCCGCCGCCGCCCGCCGGACAGCCGAACGGCGGCGCTCCCGTGCCGCCGCAGCAGCCCGGCTACGGCGCCACTCCCCCGCCGCCGGCCGACCCGGCCTGGGGCGCCGTCCCGCCGCAGGCCACGCCGCCCGGCTACCCGCCGGCCGACGGCCAGCCCGGCTACCCGGGCTACGGCGCGTACGCCCCGGTGCCGCAGCGCAAGTCCCGCAAGACGCTCTGGATCCTGCTGGGCGTGTTCGTCGGCGTGCTGGCGCTGATCGGCGGCGGCATCGCGTACTTCGTCTTCGACGTGACGTCCAACGCCGGCACCCAGAAGATCGTCCTGCCGGCCACGTTCAAAGACCTCACCAAGGACGACGACAACGAGATCGCCCAGGCGATGGAGAAGGAGATCACCTCCGAGTTCGGCAAGGGCGACGGCGCCTGGAACCCGACCGGCGTCAGCGCCGTGTACCAGGACTCGGCGGAGGAGCCCCAGCTCATCGTGGTCGGCGGCTACGGCAAGGTGCTGCTCCCGAAGCAGGAGCTGGACGCCATGTTCAAGGGCTTCTCCTCCGGCGGTCCCACCGTCACCGACCGGCACTCGGTCGACGCCGGTTCCAAGGGCGGCACCATGGAGTGCGCCAAGGCCACCCAGGCCGGCACCGACCTCGGCATCTGCGCCTGGGCCGACAACAGCACCCTGGTGCTGCTGATGCAGGCGCCCGAGGAGGGCAAGGCGCCGAACCTGGAGAAGCTGGCCGCCGACGCCCGAGACCTGCGCGCGGTCGCCGAGGTGGCGAAGTAACACCCCCCCGGCGCCGCGGATCGCAAAGGCCCCCGGAGACCGACCGACGGTCTCCGGGGGCCCTTTCACGCGGAAGGTCAGGCGCTCTTGTCGCGCCGCTCCCGCTTGATCATGTCGCGCGGGACGAGCGTGGGGATGGCGTGCTTGGAGACGACGTCCCCGGTGACCACCACGCGGGCGACGTCCTGACGCGAGGGCACCTCGTACATCACGGACATCAGCACCTCCTCCATGATGGCCCGCAGACCGCGCGCGCCGGTGCCGCGCAGGATCGCCTGGTCGGCGATGGCCTCCAGCGCGTCGCGGGAGAACTCCAGCTCGACGCCGTCCAGTTCGAAGAGCTTGCGGTACTGCTTGACCAGCGCGTTCTTCGGCTCGGTGAGGATCTGCAGCAGTGCCTCACGGTCGAGGTTGTGCACGCTGGTGATCACCGGGAGACGGCCGATGAACTCAGGGATCATGCCGAACTTGACCAGGTCCTCCGGCATCACCTGACGGAAGTGGTCGCTGGCGTCCTGCTCCCGCTTGGAGCGGATGTTCGCGCCGAAGCCGATGCCCTTGGCACCCGCCCGGCCCTCGATGATCCGCTCCAGGCCGGCGAACGCGCCACCCACGATGAACAGCACGTTGGTGGTGTCGATCTGGATGAACTCCTGGTGCGGGTGCTTGCGGCCGCCCTGCGGCGGCACCGAGGCGGTGGTGCCCTCCAGGATCTTCAGCAGCGCCTGCTGCACGCCCTCGCCGGAGACGTCCCGGGTGATCGACGGGTTCTCGCTCTTGCGGGCGACCTTGTCGATCTCGTCGATGTAGATGATCCCCGTCTCGGCCTTCTTGACGTCGTAGTCGGCCGCCTGGATCAGCTTCAACAGGATGTTCTCGACGTCCTCGCCGACGTACCCGGCCTCGGTCAGCGCGGTGGCGTCGGCGATCGCGAACGGCACGTTCAGCATCCGGGCCAGCGTCTGCGCGAGCAGCGTCTTGCCGGAGCCGGTCGGGCCGAGCAGCAGGATGTTGGACTTCGCCAGCTCGATGGCGTCCTCACGGCCGTTGCCGCCGCTGCGGCCGGCCTCGCCGGCCTGCACGCGCTTGTAGTGGTTGTAGACCGCCACCGACAGCGCCTTCTTGGCGAGGTCCTGGCCGACCACGTACTGGTCCAGGAACTCGTAGATCTCGCGCGGCTTCGGGAGCTCCTCGAAACGCACCTCGGAGGTCTCGGCGAGCTCCTCCTCGATGATCTCGTTGCACAGGTCGATGCACTCGTCGCAGATGTACACGCCTGGGCCGGCGATCAGCTTCTTCACCTGCTTCTGCGACTTGCCGCAGAACGAGCACTTGAGCAGGTCGCCACCGTCTCCGATGCGTGCCACGAGGTGCTTCCCCTTCGCCAGGGGCCCCGCGGGGGTTCCGGGGCCTGGTGCTGTGGACCGTCTACGCCGACGGCGATCGGTCTCGCTATCCGACGGTACTCTGCCGGGCCCCTGATTCCGTCCTCTTCGCCGGGTCTGCCCTACGCCCTGGGCGAATTGATACCGAACAGATGCCGGCGGCCGCGCCGCGGATGCGCCGGGGCGGGGCGCGCGACACCTGGCGCGCCCCGCCCGTGAGTTCCGCCCCGCCCGCCGGGGGGCAGGGCGGGAAGGTGCCGACCTCAGGAGGTCAGCGAGGCCTTGCGGGTGGAGATGACGAGGTCGACCAGACCGTACTCGACGGCCTCCTCGGCCGTGAGGATCTTGTCGCGCTCGATGTCGTCGCGGACCTGCTCCACCGACTTGTTGGAGTGCTTGGAGAGCATCTCCTCCAGCTGCTCGCGCATCCGGAAGATCTCCCGGGCCTGGATCTCCAGGTCGGAGACCTGGCCGCGGCCGGTCTCGGTGTACGGCTGGTGGATCAGGATGCGGGCGTTCGGCAGCGCCATCCGCTTGCCGGGGGTACCGGCCGCGAGCAGCACGGCGGCGGCCGAGGCGGCCTGGCCCATGCAGACGGTGGTGATGTCCGGCTTCACGTACTGCATGGTGTCGTAGATCGCCGTCAGGGCCGTGAACGAGCCGCCGGGCGAGTTGATGTACATCTGGATCTCGCGGTCCGGGTCCATCGACTCCAGGCAGAGCAGCTGCGCCATGATGTCGTTCGCGGAGACGTCGTCGACCTGCGAGCCGAGGAAGATGATGCGCTCCTCGAACAGCTTGGCGTACGGGTCGTATTCGCGGATGCCCTGCGAGGTGCGCTCGACGAAGCGCGGGACGATGTAGCGGCCCTCGGCGCGCATGTCCTCGACGCGTGCCTTGGCGCTGGACAGGCTGGGGATGTTCATGGGGGTTCTAGTCCTCCGGAGCGTTGTGGCTGTGGTCTCGTGGGAGCCGGGGCCGAGGCTCAGGCGCCCGTGCCGCCGCCGCCGGGGACATCCGCGGCGCTGTGCATGATCGCGTCGATCAGGCCGTACTCCAGGGCCTCCTCGGGCGTGAACCAGCGGTCGCGGTCGGAGTCCGCGGTGATCTGCTCGAAGGACTGGCCGCTGTGGAAGGCGATCAGCTCGGACATCCGCTTCTTGGTGCGGAGCAGCTGCTCCGCCTGGATGCGGATGTCGGTGGCCGAACCGCCGAGACCGGCGGACGGCTGGTGCATGAGGATGTTGGCGTTCGGCAGCGAGAAGCGCTTGCCCTTGGCGCCGGCGGTCAGCAGGAACTGCCCCATCGAGGCGGCCATGCCCATGGCGATGGTGACGACGTCGTTCTTGATGTACTGCATGGTGTCGTAGATCGCCATGCCGGCCGAGATCGAGCCGCCCGGGGAGTTGATGTAAAGGAAGATGTCCTTGTCCGGGTCCGCGGCCAGCAGCAGCAGCTGGGCGGTGATCTTGTTGGCGATGTCGTCGTCGACCTGCTGGCCGAGGAAGATGATCCGCTCGTTGAGCAGCCGGTTGTAGACCTGGTCGCCCAGGCCGCCGAGCACGTCACCAGAGGCGGCGTGCGGCGCCATCGGGCCAGGCATCTGCATCTGCGGGAACGTCACTTAGCCACCTGCTCAGTCGATTTGGACGGTCGCTCCGCGGCCGTCACGGTGTCGCACAGCTTCCGGGTATCACGGTGTGATTGTTGCTGTCCAAGGACCCTAACGCGCAGGCCGGGCCGCAGAATCCCTCACGCAGAACTGTTCGCTGTGAGCGCAGGGTTCACGGCGCGGCCCCGGGGACCGGCCCGGGCGGGCCGGGGGAGCCCCGGCGGCCCGCCCCGACGGCCCGGGAGAACGCGGCGGGCCCGGACGCCTCGTACGGCGTCCGGGCCCGCTGCTGCGTCAGGCCGACCGGGGCGATCAGGCCTCGGTCTTCTCCTCGGCGTCGGCCTCGGCGGCCGGGGCCTCGGCGGCGACGGTCTCGGCCGACTCGTCGGTCTCGTCGTCGTCGAAGTTGATCTCGTTGCCCTCGGTGTCGAGGACCTTGGCGGCCTCGACCACGGTGGCCAGCGCCTTGCCGCGGGCGACCTCGCCGACCAGCAGCGGCACCTGGCCACCCTGGACGACCTGCTGCGCGAACTGGTCCGGGGTCAGACCCGAGCCGGCGGCGCGGCGGATCAGGTGCTCGGTGAGCTCCTGCTGGTCGACACCGAGCTGCTCGTCGGCGACGATCTGGTCCAGGACGAACTGGGTCTTGATGCCCTTCTTCGCCTGCTCCTCGGTCTCCGCGAGGAACTCCTCCTCGGTCTTGCCCTGGGTCGCCAGGTAGGACGCGAGGTCGAGGCCCATGGGCTCCAGCTGGTGGTGCTCCAGGTTGTGCTTGCGGGTCTCGATCTCGTCCTTGAGAAGCTTCTCCGGGAACTCGATCTCGACCAGCGCCAGCAGCGCGTCGAGCACCTTCTCCTGGGCCTGGGTGGCCTGGTCGTACTCCTTCATGCGCTCGAGGCGCTTGCGGGAGTCGCCGCGCAGCTCCTCCAGCGAGTCGAACTCGCTGGCCAGCTGGGCGAACTCGTCGTCCAGCTCGGGAAGCTCCTTCTCCTGGACGGCGGTGACGGTGACGGTGACCTCGGAGGTCTTGCCCGCCTGGGTGCCGCCCTTGAGCTCGGTGGAGAAGGTGGCGGTGCCACCGGCCTCCAGGCCGACGACGGCGTCGTCGATGCCGTCGATCAGACGGCCGGAGCCGATCTCGTAGCTGACGCCCTTGGCGATGCCGTCCTCCGGCACCTCGCCGTCGACCTCGGCCTCGAGGTCCACGACCACGATGTCGCCGGCGGCCGCGGCGCGCTCGACGTCCTTGACCGAGGAGAAGCGCTCGCGCAGCTGCTCCAGCGACTTGTCGACGTCCTCGTCGGTGACCACGATCGGGTCGACGGTGACCTCGATGGTCGAGAAGTCCGGAAGGGTGATCTCGGGGCGAACGTCGACCTCGGCGGTGAACTTCAGGTCACCGCCGTCGGCGATCGTCTCGACACCCTCGATGTTGGTGATGTCGGGCTGGCCGAGGACCTCGATCTTGCCCTCGTCGACGGCCTGCGTGTAGAAGCGCGGGAGGGCGTCGTTGACGGCCTCCTCCAGCACGGCGCCACGACCGAAACGCTGGTCGATGACACGGTTCGGGATCTTGCCCTTGCGGAAGCCCGGGACCGAGACCTGCTGGTTGATCTTCTTGTACGCCGCGTCGAGGCTGGGCTTGAGCTCCTCGAAGGGCACCTCGACGGTGAGTCGAACCCGGGTCGGGTTCAGAGTCTCGACGGCGCTCTTCACGGTTTGGTCTCCTATGGGCTTGCGGTCAGGTTGCCTCCGCCCTCCCCATCGGCGCCGGCCGGGGCCGGTGCTGGCGGGTCGGGCGAGACGGGCGATGGGCGGTTGGAGCTGCATCTCCCGTGGGGGGTGGACGGTGAGCGTGACTCCTCGCCCTCGTGCGGTTGACCTGGGTTGACGCCACAGGGACTACCGCCAGCGCCCCATCCTACCGGTACCACGAAAGGCGGACGCCAGGACGCTGCCGTCAGCGGCCGCTCAGCCCTTCCCGACGGGCTCCGCGGCCGGCTCGGCCGCCCCCTCGGCGGTACCCCCGGCCGGTACCGCGCGCATGGTGGCGGCGGCGTCGGAATCCCGTACCAGCAAGGCGATGGCGGCCGCGGCCAGCGCCAGACCGGCCGCGGTGAGGAAGGCCGCGCGATAGGCGGCGAGGTTCGCCACGGGCGTACCCGAGGCATTCACCGTGAAGGCGCCCACGGCCGTCAGCACGGTGCCGAGCACCGCGACCCCGAGCGCGGAGCCGAGCTGGCGCTGCGCGTTGTAGAGGGTGGAGGCGGCGCCGGTGTCGCGCGCGCCGATGGTGGCGAAGGCGGCGGTCTGCGAGGGCATGAAGACGTGCGACATCGCGTAGCCGGTGACGAACATCAGGGCGCGCACCGCCCAGAGGTTGCTGTCCGGCCCGATCGTGGCCATCAGGGCCAGGCAGCAGGCCACCACGGCGGCGCCGGTGGCCAGGATCCGGCGCGGGCCGATCCTCGGGTAGAGGCGGCTCGCGATCTGGGAGGCGAGCATCACCCCGAGTGCCTCGGGGAAGACCATCAGGCCGCTGTGCAGGGCGTCCATGCCGAGCGCGTCCTGCATCAGCAGCGGGAAGAGGTAGAGCATGCCGAGGAAGGCGGCGCCGGAGAAGAGCGAGAGCAGGTTGGTGGTGCGGAATATGCGGTCCCGGAAGAGCCGCAGGTCGAGCATCGGCTCGGGGCGGCGCAGCTCGACGACGACCAGAGCCGCCAGCGCGCAGGCGCCGACGAGCGCCGAGGTCAGGATCCGCACGCTCCCCCAGCCCTGCGACGCGCCCTCGGAGAGCGCGTACATGGCGGCGCCGAAGCCGACGGCGGAGAGCAGGAACCCGGCCGCGTCGAACCGGACGGCCCGAACGGCGCGGTAGTCGGGCAGCGCGAGCAGCCCGAAGACCAGCGCGGCGATGCCGACCGGCACGTCGACGATGAAGACCCAGTGCCAGGACCAGCTGTCCACCAGCCAGCCGCCGAGCACCGGCCCGGCGGCGGGCGCGACGGCGGTGGGCAGCATCAGGATGCGGGTGGCCCGCATCCGCTCCTCCTGCGGGAAGGCGCGGAAGAGCATGGTCATCCCGACCGGGGTGAGCAGGCCGCCGGCCGCGCCCTGGAAGATCCGGTAGAGGGTGAGCGAGGTCATCGAGCCGGCCGCGCCGCAGAGCAGCGAGGCGAGGGTGAACAGGGCGAGCGAGGCGAGGAAGACCCGTCGGGTGCCGAAGCGGTCCCCCAGCCAGCCGGAGAGCGGGACGAAGACGGCCAGGCTGACCAGGTAGCCGACGTTGATCACGCCGACCCCGGCCGGATCGGTGCCGAACTGGCGGCCGATCGCGGGCAGCGCGACGTTGACGATCGTGGTGTCCATGATCGACATGAAGAGCGAGGCGACGAAGACGACTCCGACCGCGATCTTGGGGTTCATCCTCGTCGGGCTCATCCGGACTCCAGCATTTGGTGAAATGTCAACCATTCACCATGCCGGACCGCGCCCGGAAACGACAACAGGCCCCGGGCGGCGGCCGCGGACCGCCGAGCGGTGCCCGTGGTCCCCCGAAGACGCCAACAGGGCCCCGCCGAGGACGAGACCCTGCCGCACTGTCGGGGTGACCGGATTCGAACCGACGGCCTTCCGCTCCCAAAGCGGACGCGCTACCAAACTGCGCCACACCCCGTGGTGCCGAGAGGAAGCGTACACGCCGGGCCCCGCCCGGTCGGCGACATATCCGAGGGCCCGAGAACGAATGTGGTGTGCACGCAGGCGACCGGACCAGGTACGCTGTTCCCGACCTTCCGTCCGGCGACGGCCGGGGGATCATGCGGGTGTAGCTCAATGGTAGAGCCCTAGTCTTCCAAACTAGTCACGCGAGTTCGATTCTCGTCACCCGCTCCACCTGTCCGGCCCCGGTACGACGACACCGTCGCACCGGGGCCGTCGTGTTTCCCGACCGCCCGTCAGGGCCCCGGCGGCTCCGACCCCGGCTCCCGGTCCCGGACCGTCGGCCCGTCAGAGGCCGAGCCGGCCGGCGCGGGCCGCGGCACGGTCGAGCAATTGGTGGACGTCGGCCTGCCGGGTGGTGGGCCGGTCGTTGTACTCGTCCGGGGAGGCCGCCGGGCGGCCCGTGGCGTGCAGCACCTCCATCAGCTGCACCCGGGCGCTCCGGACGGTGTCCGGGGTGCCGTAACCGTGGGCGAGCACCGCGGCCTGGGCGCCGAGCAGGCAGACCCGGCCGGCGCCGTCCCACATCGCGCCCTGCAGCCAGCCGACCGCGCCGATGTAACGGGACGCGAGCCGCAGATGGTCGGCGGCGCTCACCGGCACCGGGCGGGCGGGCCGGCGCAGCACCCGGTCCAGCAGCGTGGCCCGGGGCAGCGGATGGCCGGCGTGCCAGGACTGCACGGTCGAGCCGAGCGGGCAGACGTACGGCGGCCGGAGGTGCGGCGCCGGAACGGGCAGCGAGGAGAGGTACGCCTCGATCTCGGCGACCAGGCCGGAGCCGTCCGGGACGAGCAGCGGCGGAGCGGGCGTCAGGTCGGTGCGGGGCATGCGGTTCTCCAGGCGGTGGCCTACGGTTGCCGCTACCCAAAATGGTGCATAAAGGACATTTCTGCGACCGGAGAGCCGGACCGGTATCGGCGGCCGGCGGCCCGCATCGGTTTCCCGGCAGGGCTTCGGGCCGATAGCCTCGGCGGCGTTCGAAAGCAGTTCGAGAGCAGTTCGAGAACGCTGCGAACCCGAGGGTGGAGGAGTGTCCGGTGCGTCCCCAGGACCGACTGACCGTCATACAGCGCTCCGTGGTCCGGGAAATGGCACGCTTCGGGCAGGTGTTCACCGTCGACGGCGAGGTGGTGCGCGGTCCGGGCACCACGGCGGTGGCCGTCCGGGAGCACCCCGGCGTCGACGGCGCCGGCCACGTCGACCTGGGCTTCGTGCTGCGGCTGGGCCACGCGGACGCGCCGGTGGTGTGGGACTGCGCGGCCGGTCTCGGCAAGACCGAGGAGGAGAAGCTCGACAACGCGGTGCGGATGTGGGCGACCACCACCGCCTCGGCACTGGTCGAGCTGCGGGAGCGCCGGGGCGAGCACGGCGACCACGCCGATCACCCGGAACTGCCGGGCTGGCACGCCGTGCAGGGACCGGCGGCGGTGTTCGGCTTCGGCAACGAGCGGCTGGCCGGCTGGCTGGCGGAGCACCGGGTGCTGCCCGCGCTGGCGCCCGCGCTGCTGCCGGAGCTGACCGGGCGGCACCTGAACGGGGTGAAGCTCTTCCTCGGCGGCAAGGCGGGGGACGACGTCGCCGAGGTACGGGTCAACGGCGAGGTGTCGGAGGCCGCGTCGGCGGCACTGCGCATGCTGGACTGGCCGCGTGGCGAACGACTCTGCTGGGCGCGGCTGTTCGTGCTGCTGACCGCCCCGGACGCGACAGCGGTGACGGCCGCGCCGCCGGGCGCCGCGGCGCCCGTGGCGGTACGGCGGCCGGCCCCGGCGGCGGCGCGGGCCCGGGGACTGTTCGCCCGCTGGCGGCAGGCCAGACGGGCCGACCGGTGACCCGGACGGCCGGCCTCCACCCCCGCCGAACCCGCCCCGGGCCGCCGCGGATCAGCTGGCGATGTTGGAGATGCTCTTCGCGATCTGGCTCAGGAAGTCCTGGATCGGCTTGGCGGCCGTGCTCTGGTTGAGCATGAAGCCGAACAGCGCGGCCAGGATCGCGTGCCCGACCTTCAGTTGCTTGTTGCGGATGAAGATGAAGCAGATGACGCCGAACAGGACCAGCGCGGAGACGGAGAGTGCCACCCGGACTCACTTCCTCGTTTCATAGCGGGGCGCCATCGGCTGACAGCCCCTGCGAAAGCCGGACCCCGGCCTGTCCGACGGTCCCGAGGCGGAACGGCAGTTCGTCCGACGTGTCGCGGTCGGAAGGAGAGTCCGGTACGGCCGGACGGTGTCCGTCGTGCCGCATGTGGCGCCCCCATCCCCCGAATCCTGACCAGTCCCGCCCGGACTCAGTGTGGTCGACCGTGCCGATTGCGTAAAGGTCTGACTGTCAGCCGAACGCCGATATCCTGCGATGCGAGACGAGTTTCCGCCGACCGAGACGATAGCGGAGGCGTTCTGACGAATCGTCGGCGGGGCGCCGCTGAGCGGCCGGGAAACGCCCGGCGGGCCGGACCGGAACGTGCTGGTCCGCTCCGGTGACGGCGGGTCGGAAATGGCTGAAGATCAGCTCCCAGGCTTGACAGCAGCTGCCCGCGGCACGTGCCCGGGGCGCCCCGCGCGCGGGCACCGGGGAAACGGCCCGGTGAGCGGGGCCGGCGGACGAGGCCCAGGAGGATGTGAGCTCTCCGGCGGGTCGGGCGGGCGGCGCCGGCGACTGGGCCGGGCGGCGCGGGCGGTGTCAGTCGCGCCAGAGCAGCAGGACGGCGCGGTCGTCGTTGATGTCCCGGGCGACCGTCTCGATCAGCCGGGCGGCGGCGCCCACACCGGCGGCCGGACCGCCACCGGGGACCAGGCGGTCGGCCTCGCCCATCAGCCGGTCCATTCCGTCGGAGAGGTCCCGGCCGGGCGCCTCGACCATGCCGTCGGTGCAGAGCATCAGGACGTCGCCGCGGTTCAGCCTGCCGCGCACGCCCTCGAACTTGGCGCCGTCGTAGATGCCGAGCAGCGGCCCCTCGGTGGTCTCCTTGATCTCCCAGCGCCCGGCGCCCGCGAGCCGCTGCATCCCCGGCAGGTGACCCGCCGAGAGCAGCTCGTACTCCCCCGTGTCCAGGTCGAGGACCAGGTGGACGGCGGTGGCGAAGCCCTCCTCCCAGGACTGGCGGAGCAGGTACCCGTTGGCCGCGGGCAGGAAGTCGTGCGCGGGCAGCGAGCCGACCAGGCCGCCGAACGCCCCGGAGAGCAGCAGGGCGCGCGAGCCGGCGTCCATGCCCTTGCCGGAGACGTCCGCCAGGACCACCTCCAGCACCCGCTGGGCGGGGCCGGTCCGGGCGGCGACCACGAAGTCCCCGGAGAAGGACTGCCCGCCGGCCGGGCGCAGCGCCATGTCGGCGTGCCAGCCGTCCGGCAGCTCCGGTACGCGGCTCTGCACCCGCAGCCGCTCGCGCAGGTCGAAGAGCATGGTCGAGCCGCCCCACCAGGGGACCCCGACCCGGCTGCGGAACTGGGCCAGCAGCAGGCCGCCGACCCCGGCCGCGCCGACCACCAGCGCGGCGCCGGGGGTGACGCCGTAGGTGTAGGCGTCCGGATCGGCGCTGGCGACCCGCTGGCCGGTGTGGATCACGGACTCGGCGGAGAGCCCGAGCGCCGCCAGCGCGTAGAGCACCACCAGGCTGCCGGGGCGCAGCAGCAGGGCCGCGGCCAGGATCGGCAGGACCAGGGAGGTGGGCGGGGCCCAGGCCGGGATCCAGATGTTGAGCAGGATCAGCAGCGGGACGAGCAGGGCCAGCACGCAGAGCACCGGCCAGTCGGCGGCGCCGCCGCGGAAGTAGTCGACACCGGCGGTGCGCAGCCTTCGGCGGACCCGGCGGAGCTTCTTGCGCAACCGGGCCGTCACGGGGTCGGGCGCCGTGGCGGCGCCGGGCCTCGTCGCAGTCGTCTGGGGCGTTTCGCCCGGCGGTCTGCCAGCCATGGGGACCGACCATATCCACCGGTGCGGGTCGGCGTCGACGGCCCGGACGCGGGCGGCGTCGCCGTGGCGCGGGCGCCTCAGCGGGTTTCGGCCGATTGCGGCGGGTGTCGGCCGCTGCGTCAGGAAGCGTACGGCGGTTGGGCGTACGAACCACGCGGGCCGCGCATGCGCCCCGCGTGCGGGGCGGTCCACGCGCCGGCCGGGGAGGGTGGGCGCTGTGGCCGATCACACAGGACGGCGCGGATGCCGACAGACGCGCCGGCCGGCCGCGCTGGGGAGCGCGGCCGGCCGGCGGGAGCGGTCGAGGGGGTGGGTCAGACCTGCGGGTGGTGGGCCGGGATCGGCGGGAGCTCGCCGGTGGTCTCGTACTCGCTCAGCATGGTGATCCGGCGGGTGTGCCGGTCGTCGCCGCTGTACGGGGTGTTGAGGAAGACCTCGACGAAGCGGGTGGCCTCCTCCCGGGTGTGCATCCGGCCACCGACGGAGATCACGTTGGCGTTGTTGTGCTCACGGCCGAGCGAGGCGGTCTGCTCGCTCCAGGCCAGCGCGGCACGGACGCCCTTGACCTTGTTGGCGGCGATCGCCTCACCGTTGCCCGAACCGCCGATCACGACGCCCAGCGCCTCCGGGTCGGCGGCGGTGCGCTCGGCGGCCCGCAGGCAGAACGGCGGGTAGTCGTCGGCCGCGTCGTAGATGTGCGGCCCGCAGTCGACCGGCTCGTGGCCGGCCTCCTTGAGCCACTCCACGAGGTGGTTCTTCAGTTCGTATCCGGCATGGTCCGAGCCCAGGTACACGCGCATGCCCATGAGTGTGGCATGCGCGCGCACCGGGTCCACGCAGGGGGCGGAGCCGAGCGAGCCGGGGCCCTCCCGGCCGAGCGGCCCGGAGGCGAGCCGAGGCCTTCCTACAGGCCGCGCTTCCCGACCAGCTTCCAGGCGAGCGGGAGGGCGCCGGCCGCGAGGACGGCCTTCAGCGCGTCGCCGACCAGGTACGGGTAGAGGCCCAGTTCGGCGGCGCGGGCCAGCGGGACGTCCAGCGAGAAGGCGAGGTACGGCACGCCGACGGCGTATATGGCGAGGGTGCCGAGGGCCATCGTGGCGGCGGTGTTCAGCGGGGTCCGGTCGGCGCCCCGGCGGGCCAGCGCGCCGGTGAGCGCGGCCGCGAGGACGAAGCCGATCATGTAGCCGAGCGTGGGGATCGACCAGCCGGAGGCGCCCTCGGCGAACCAGGGCAGGCCCGCCATGCCGGCCAGCAGGTAGAGACCGAGCGAGGCGATGCCGCGGCGGGCGCCGAGTGCGGTGCCGACCAGCAGGGCGGCGAAGGTCTGGCCGGTGACCGGCACCGGGGAGCCGTGGACGCTCACCGAGAACTGGGCGGCCAGGCCGGTGAGGGCGGCGCCGCCGGTCACCAGGGCGAGGTCACGGGCCTGGGCGCCGAACCGGCTGGACGCGGCGGGCAGCAGGTCGGCCAGGACGGCGCGGCTCAGTATCGGGGTGCTGGCAGTCGGGGTGCTGGCAGTGGCCATCGGGGGGTTCCTCCGCACGGGGACGGTCGGCGATCGGGTGATCGGGCGAGTCGGACGATCGGGTGAGTCGGACCATCGGGTGAGCGTTTGGATCAGGTGCTCGGATGATCGTGTGGTTCTGATGATCAGGTGAGTGAACATCTGTGAACCTACGCGCTGATCGTCGCCGACACCGTCTGGGAACCGGACAAAGCCCCGGCGCCGGTCATTGTGGGGTCCGACCCACTCACCACCACGGAATGTGACCGATTCGGCCATTCTCCGTCACGTTCCGGTCCGCATCGTGGGCCCGGCCCCGTCATTCTTGGCACGGACAGCGGTGCCCCCGGATATTGGGCAACTCGCATCGCATTCCGAACAGTCTGGATTCCCCCCTCATGGCCCGTACCTCCGCGCCCTCGGCGCCCGGGACGACCTCCACCGCCGATGTGCCGGCCGGTGGGCAGCAGCTCTCGCACGGCCTGAAGCAGCGCCACCTCTCGATGATCGCGCTCGGCGGGGTCATCGGCGCCGGCCTCTTCGTCGGCTCCGGGGCGGGCATCGCGGCGGCCGGGCCCGCCATCATCCTGGCGTTCACGCTCTCCGGCCTGCTGGTCATGCTGATCATGCGCATGCTCGGCGAGATGTCGGCGGCCCGCCCGGCGTCCGGTTCCTTCTCGGTCCACGCCGAGAAGGAGATCGGCCCGTGGGCCGGGATCACCGCCGGGTGGATGTACTGGGTGATGCTCTGCTGCGGAGTCGCGGCCGAGGCCACCGCCGCCGGAAAGATCGTCAACGGCTGGATCCCCGGCGTCTCCGCCTGGGTCTGGGTCGGCCTCTTCATGGTCTTCTTCTGCGCCAGCAACCTCACCGCGGTGAAGAACTTCGGCGAGTTCGAGTTCTGGTTCGCCACCATCAAGGTCGCCGCGATCATCGCCTTCCTCGTGCTCGGCTCGCTCGGCATCGCCGGGGTGCTCGGCCCCGGCACCCCCGGCGCCGAGAACCTCACCGGCCAGGGCGGCTTCCTGCCCAACGGCGTCAGCGGGCTGATCGTCGGTCTGCTCGCCTCGGTGTTCGCCTACGGCGGTCTGGAGACCGTCACCATCGCCGCCGCCGAGTCCGACGACCCCAAGCGCAACGTCGCCAACGCGGTGCGCACGGCCGTCTGGCGCATCGCGATCTTCTACATCGGCTCGATGGCCCTGGTCGTCACGCTGGTCTCCTGGAAGGACCCGTCGGTCGTCGAGAACGGCCCCTACGTGACCGTCCTGCAGCACCTGGGCGTGCCCGGTGCCGGCACCATCATGGAGGCCGTGGTGCTGATCGCCCTGCTCTCCGCGATGAACGCCAACATCTACGGTTCCTCCCGGATGGCGTACTCGCTGGTCTCCCGCGGCCAGGGCCCGAAGGCGCTGGCCAAGGTCAGCGGCGGGGTGCCGCGCCTGGCCGTGGTCGCCTCCTGCCTGTTCGGCTTCGGCGCGGTGCTGGCCTCCAAGTTCTGGCCCGACACCGTCTTCACCTGGCTGATGAACACCACCGGCGTCGCCATCCTGGTGGTCTGGTTCTTCATCTGCGTCGTCCAGCTGCGGATGCGCCGGCGGCTGGAGCGCGAGACGCCCGAGCTGCTCACCGTCCGGATGTGGGGCTTCCCGTACCTGACCTGGATCGCGATGGCCGCCGTGGTCGGCATCCTGGCGCTGATGACGACCACCGAGGGCAACCGGCAGCAGCTGTACGCGGCCGGCGTGCTCGTCGCGCTGCTCGTCGGGGCCGGCCTGGTCAAGCAGCGCCGGGACGCCGCCGCCGGCACCCGCTAGGCGCGCGGAAGGGGGCGGGGGCGCGGGGGGGGGTCGGGGCGCGGGGGGGGGGGGGGGGGCGCCCCCGGGGGGGGGGGGGCGGGCGCCGCGGCCGGGGGGGCCCCGC